>LVBO01000366.1 GCA_001604435.1 Synergistales bacterium Syner_01 | reverse complement strand
CCCTCGTGCATGACGAGCACGCTGTCCGCCACCGATGCGAGCACGCCGAGATCGTGCGAGACGAAGATCATCGCGCACTCGTACTCTTCGCGCATGCGCCGGATCTCCTCGACGACCTCGAATCGGGTGATGGAGTCGAGAGCGGTGGTGGGTTCGTCGGCGACGATCAGCTTCGGTCCGAGAAGAAGCGCCAGCCCGATCATCGTCCTCTGAAGCATGCCCCCGCTCATCTGATGAGGGTAGCGACGCATCGCGCCGTCCGGGTCTTCGATGCGCATGCGCGCAAGCATCTCTCTCCCGGCCGCAAGAGCCTCTTTTCGCGAAACGCGTCCGTGCGCGCGCAGCGTCTCCAGAATATGGGATTCTATGGTCCGCAGAGGATCGAACGAGGTCATGGGATTCTGAAGGATCATCGAAATCTCCGCTCCGCGCAGTCGACGAAGCTCCTCCCGATTCGCCGTCAACAGGTTGCGCCCGTTGAAACGAACCTCCCCCGACACAGCGTATTCGCTTCCCAAAAGACCGACGAGACTTCCGCACGTGAGACTCTTTCCGCTTCCGCTCTCTCCGAGAATCCCAAGACAACGCCCCGCCTCGACATCGAAAGAAACGTTCTTTACCAAAGAAAGCGGCTTCTCTCCCCGGACGGAGATATGCAAATCCCGCACGCTCAACACGTTTTCCATAGCGAGCACCCCCCTTTCGTTTTATACAGTCTTCGGATCAAGAGCATCCCGCAGACTGTCGCCCAGCATATTGAACGCGGCGACAACCGTCATGATGGCCACCCCGGGCACGAGCATCTGCAATGGCGCGCGAACCATGACGTCCTTCGCCTCGTTGAGCATGGCGCCCCACTCCGCCGTCGGGGCCTGCACTCCAAGCCCGAGAAAGGAGAGCGTGGAAATGTTCAGAATCACCCACCCCATATCGAGAGAGGCCAGAACGAGAAGCTCCGAAGCCACGCCCGGCAGGAGATGACGGAAGACGATGTAAGGAGCCCCCGTCCCGGAGACTTTGGAGAAGAGCACGTACCCCTTCTCTCCGTAACGGATGACGGAACTTCGGATCATCCGCCCATACCAAGCCCACTTGATCAGGATGTTCGCCGCGACGACATTCATCATTCCGGGTCCGAGCACGCCCACCACGGCGAGAATCATCACTTGACTCGGAAAGGAGAGCATAACGTCGCACACTCTCATGACGACTTCGTCCACTCGCCCCCTGAAATAACCCGAGAGGAGTCCGATCGCGCTCCCCAGGGCGATCGTGCAGCACATGGTCAGAAGAGAGAGAAAGATCGTGGGACGGATTCCGTGGACGAGACGGGAAAGAGTGCAACGACCCAGATGATCGGTACCGAGAGGGTACGCGAACGAGGGCGCCTGAAGTTTGGCCAACACGTTCACTTTATTCGGGTTGTTCAGCGGAACCGTATCGGCGAGAAGCCCCGCAGCCATCACGACGACGATGAACGCAACGCAGACGACCGCGCTTTTGTCCTTGAGCAGGCGACGCAGCATCAGGACGACCTCCTCAAGCGCGGATCCATAAAGCAGTGAAGAATGTCCACCGCAAGATTGCAAAAAATGAAAAGCACCCCCATCACGAGAATATACGCCTGAATCACAGGGTAATCCCTGTTGAAAATGGCCGAGATGCACAATCGCCCGATCCCCGGCCAGGCGAAGACGTTCTCCACCACGAAAGCGCCCGCGATCAGTTGGGGAACGCTCATCCCAAGAGCCGTTACACACGAATGAAGAGAATTCCGGAGGACATGTCCGAAAACAACGGTTCTTTGCTTCAATCCCCTGGCGTTGGCATACAACACATATTCCTCGCTCATATTCTCGATCATGTTGTTCCGGATCAGCCGGATATACGTGGAGATATATGTTAAAGAGAGCGTGACCGCCGGAAGAATCAAGTTCTTCCAGCCTCCGCCGCCGCTCGTCGGGAGAAGATCCAGCTTCAGCGCGAAGAACCACATAAGCAGAAGCCCCACCCAATAGTTCGGCATCGCGGTTCCTAAAAAGACGAAAAGACGCACCGAACGGTCGAAGAGCGTATCGCGGTACAAAGCGCACGAAACTCCGAGGAGAAGACTGCTTCCGATCACGATCACCAGGGCTGCGGCGCTCAATTCCAATGTCGCCGGAAGGGAACGGGCTATTTCTCCCGCGACGGTGCGGTTGGCGTTGGTGAAGGTCGCGCCGAAATCGAAGCGTGTACTCTTCGAAAGCCACTGAAGATATCGGGTGAAAAAGGGTCGATCGAGCCCGAGTTCCTCTCTCATCAGGGCGATCGCTTCTTCGGTCGGCTGGATGTCGTTGATCCGCAGCGCGACTTCCGCAGGATCCGCCGGAATAAGGTTGACGAGAACGAACGCGATGAAAGAGATGCCCAGCAGCATCGGAAAGAGCATGAGAATCCTTTTAAAGATATACTGTCTCAAAACGTTTGCAACTCCTTGCCCGGAGGGCGCCCCGAAAAGGAGAGGCGCCCTCCGTCGTCGGCTACTTCTCCAGCGACATCTTCTCGAAAGGAACTTCGAACTGGGAAGGATTGAATGTAACGTTGCGCACGCGCTCGTTGAACACGGCGCGGTTCCGCTCGTACGTCAACGGAATATACACCGCCTCGTCGTGCAGAAGGTTCAGGATATACGCGAACAGGGCTCGGCGCTCTTCAAGGTCGGTGCTCACAAGGGCTTTGACGATGCTCTCGTCGAGTTTCGCCTTTTCCTTCAGCCCTTGCTGCGCCATGTAATCCCCGTAGACGACGGTTCTCATGCCGCCGAGAAACGATTGCGGGTCGTACGGGGTCCCCCACGAGATATTGAAGACGATGTCGAAATCTCCCGCCTTCTGACGATCCCTGTAGGACTGCTCCTCCTCGCCGAGAATCTTCAGATCGACGCCGAGTTCCGCCCACTCGCTTTGAAGATACTCCGCGATCGTCCTTTCGGGCACGCTGTTGGCGTTGTACAGCAAGGTCAGCTCCAGAGACGCTCCGTCCTTTCGAAGAAAAGATTTTCCGCTGCGCGCCCATCCGGCTTTCCTGAAAAGGTCCGCGGCGGATTCCATGGAGTAGGCGTAGGGTTTCAGGCCGACGTCGCAATAGGGAACGGTCGTCGCCAGAAGGAAGTCCGCAGGGCTTTCGATGCCGTGGAAAATTCCCTCGGAGATCGTGCTCTTGTCCACCGCGTGTTGGAGCGCTTTTCGTACGTTCACGTCGCGAAGAGCGCCCCGCGTCGTATTGAGCAGCAACATGCGCGTGGAGACCGGTTCGGAGAGGGCGGCCTTGAAGCCGTTCATCGCGGCGAACCGCTCCATGCTCTCCGC
>LVBO01000365.1 GCA_001604435.1 Synergistales bacterium Syner_01 | reverse complement strand
TCGCCGGCGAGCGCGCCGAGCGCGAGGGACATCTCGATGCCCATCTTGTCCGTTCCGGGTATGCCGACGCTGAGGCTGTTCTTGTAGCTGTCCTTGTCCAACCGCGCCCTGACTTTTTTTGGAGCTCCGCCCACGGCGTTCCGGGCGACGGCGGCGGCATAGGCTATGGAGACCGGACCGGTGCAGCCGAGCGCGGGAGCTGTTTCTTTCTTCAGAATCTCAAGCAGCGCATGCATTCTCTCTCGTCCTTTCGTATATCGCCAACCGCCTCCGAAGAAGCGGAGGGAAGGTTACAGAAACGCCCCCGGCATCAATGCCTTCGGGATGAAGAGGAAGAGATCGGGGAAGACGATCCCGAGCACGATCACTCCAAGAGCGAGCAGCAGCAACGGGAGCGTCGCCACGAATGCCTTGGGCATGCTCACGTCGCCGAGCTGACAGGCGATCAGCAGGCAGATGCCGTAGGGGGGCGTGATCTGACCGAGCGCGAGCGTCAGGTTGACGATGATCCCGAGGTGCAGCGGATGGATTCCGGCGGCGTTCCCCATCGCCTGGATGATCGGGAGGAAGATGATGATGCTCGCCACGGGGCTGAGGAACGTCCCGATGATCAGAAGGAAGACGACGAGCATGGCGTAGATGCCGTAGTAGGACGTGGTGATCCCCATCATGTGGTCGGCGATCATGGCGGGGGCGTCGAGGTAGGCGATCAACCATCCCATCACGCAGGCGCAGGCCACGGCGAACATCGGGAGCGAATAGGCGACGACGCCGTCGCTGAAGATCGCGGGCAGGTCGCGCCACCGGGTGTTCCGGTAGACGAGGAGCACCAGGACAAGCCCGAGGACGAGGGCCACCGATGCCGCCTCGGTGGCGGTGTAGATGCCGAAGGTGATGCCGCCGAGGATGATGAGCGGGATCGTGAGCGGAGGAATAGCCTTCAGCGTGGTCGTTATCTTCTGCGGGAACGGAACCCTCGGCATGGAGGGATAGTTCAGCTTCCTGGCCAGGTAGTAGGTGTAGACCATTTGGGTCAGGCCGATCATGATGCCCGGCACGATTCCGGAGAGAAAAAGCGCGCCGACGGAGACCTGCCCCATCGCTCCGTAGAGAATCATCATGACGCTGGGAGGAATGATGACGCCGAGCACCGAGGAGGCCGCGGTGATGGCGACGGTGAACTCCTTGCCGAAGCCGCTCTTGAT
This sequence comes from Synergistales bacterium Syner_01, assembly GCA_001604435.1. GTDB lineage: Bacteria > Synergistota > Synergistia > Synergistales > Aminobacteriaceae > JAAYLU01. The sequence continues at coordinate 12,575 of LVBO01000365.1, read as the reverse complement.
CATGGCGGGGATGAGCATGCCGCCCACGCCCGCGGTGTCGGCGGCGGCGGAGCCGGAAAGTCCGGCGAAGAGCATGCTCACCATGACGTTCACGTGTCCCAGTCCGCCTTTGATATGCCCCACCCAGGCGTTGGAGACGTGGAGCAGACGCTCGGTGATGCCGCCGTCGTTCATCACCCTGCCGAGGATGAGGAAGAAGGGGACGGCGAGCAGCGGGAACGAGTTGATCCCGGTGAACATCTGATTGATGAGGCTCATGAACGGCAGCTCTATCTGGAGGATAACCGCCAGCGAGGAGAGCGCCAGAGCGAAAGCCACCGGCACCCTGACGGCGATGAAGACGAAGAAGCTCCCGAGAAGCAACAGCAACGGATCCATTTACGCGTCCCCCTTACGAAGAGCGTTCTTGAGTTTTGAAAAATCGTTCGCGATGTTCTCGACGGAGAAGAGCAGCATGCAGACAGCGGCGATCGGCATGGAGACGAAGAGCCACGACTGCGTGATCAGGATGGAGCTGAAGCGTCGGGAGAGCCCCATATTGGCGAAGACGCTCCCTCCGTAGAGAAGAACCAGGACGACGCCGAGCACAAGAAACGAAGCGAAAAGATCGAGGAAGCTGTTCGTCCGCTTGCAGGACGGCGGGAAGAGGTCGACGAGGTAGTGCATCCGCTTTCGGAGCGCCACCGCGGCTCCCAGGAAGACGGACCACACGAAAAGGATCAGGGCGACCTCGTCCGTCCACGGGACGGAGACGAGAATATAGTTTCTGGCGAGCACCTGGAAAATGACGACACCTGTAAAAATCAGCACGAAAATCATGCAGCATTTCGTCAGCACATAACACAGAAAGTCATTGAGTTTCCTCAAATTGCCCATTGCGTTACACCCTCCTTAAGAACAGCGTCGGAAGGACGAAACTCTCCCTCCGACGCTGCTTTCTCGGGACAACGATATATTCTTATTTCGCGAGCGCGTCTCTGGTGTCTCGAAGCAGTTTCAGCAGCTCCTCGTTCTTGCCCGCTGCGGCAAGTTCCTCGTGAAGCGGCTGGAAAACAGCCATGAACGCCTCTTTGTTCACCTCGGAGACGGTCACTCCGTACTTCTCCTGCAGCTCTTTCATAATCTGCTTATCGAATTCGTCTCCCTTTTCCGTGAATATTGCCGCTATCTCGTCGGAAATTTCTTCGACGATCTTCATGTACTCCGCGGGAAGCTTCTTGACAGCCGCTTCGCTCATCAGGAAGTGGCTTACCATAATGATGTGCTGGGTGTTGCTCATATACTTGGCTACCTCGTAGAACTTGCTGCCGTAGTAGCCGCTGAGCGTACTCTCGAAGGCGCTGACGACGCCCGTCTGCAGAGCGGAGTAGATCTCGCCCCAAGGCATGGCGACCACAAGCGCGCCGGCGGTGCTCCATGTTTTGGCGTCTTCGGGATTGTTCGGGACGCGCATTTTCATCCCCTTGAGCTGGTCGGGCTCGACGACCGCCTTGATGTTATTGGAAAAAACGCGGGAACCGCCTCCGCCCAGCGTCATCAGACGAATCCCGAAGTTCTTCTCGGCGAAGAGCTCCTTGTATTTTTGTACCACCGGTCCGTTCGGATCCATCACCGCTTTGAACTGATCGATCCCGGAGTAGAAATAGGGCAAATTGAAGATTCCGAACTCCGGGACGAAGTTCACGAGCGTCGTGGCACCGCCCATTACGAAGTCGATCGTTCCCATCCGCATCTCTTCGAAGGTGGACTGGTCGGAGCCGAGCTGCGAGCCTCCGAAGATGCGCACCTTCACGGCGCCGTCGGTCCGCTTCTCCAGCTCCTGCTGAAGATAGTTGGCGGCCTCGTGCCAGGGGTGGGGGGGGTTGACGACGGTGGCCAAGCGAAGCGTGTAGGTCGTCTTTTCGGCGGCGAACGCCGTTCCTGCGCCGAGGATCAACAGAACTGCCAGCAGTGCGAGTAATCCCTTTCTCATATGAGCACCTCCTCGATATTATGAAGCTTCCCCATTTGAAAGTTGCCTCTCTCGGGCGCTACGTTTCCTCGGATCTCCGCTCTCTCGGCTCATCACCCCCAATTCGTACCGTCCGCCGCTACTCTACTTCCTGCCGTCGACGATGTCGAGCAGCGTCTGCTCGATGGCTCCCATGCTCGACGCCACGCGCGCGGCGTTGTCGATGGTCTCGTCGACGGTGCTTCCCACGACTCCCTGAGTTCCCAGCTCGATGCCGCCGTCCGCCATGAGGGCGGCGTGGTACGCTTCCATCGCGCCGGTTCCCACTTTAAAGGCGCAACTCTCCTTCGCCCCGTCGCAGAGCATTCCCAGAAGATTGGACACCACGATTCCGACGGCGGCTCCGGCCTTGTCGATCCGCTCGCTTAAAAGCCACGCCATCCCCGCAGCCGCGCCCGCTCCGGCGGCGAAGGCGCACCCGCAAGTGGAACTCAAACGCCCCGTCCGGCTCTTCACGTACGCCGTGGCGAGGTGACTGACCAGAAGACCTCGCGCCTTCTTTTCGTCGCTCATTCCCTTCGCCTCCGCGAAGAGCGCGACGGGCAGAACCGCCGTGATCCCGTGGTTGCCGCTCCCCGCGCTGCTCATCACCGGCATCGGGACGCCGCCCATGCGGGCGTCGGAGGCGGCGGCGCACCAGGTCTTGATCTTCGTCCCGAGGTCCGCGCTTTCGAAATCGTCGAAGGAGTCGCGGATCATCCGCCCGGCGCCGAGCCCGACGCCGTCCTCGAACCCCTTCTTCGCGATGGCGAGGTTCATCTTCACTCCCTCCAGCAGGAAGGCCAGATCGTCCTCGTCCGCCTCGTCCAGGTACCCCATGACTTCTTCCCAAGTCATCAACGAAATCGCCTCCGCGGCCGAAAGAGTTCCGTTGACTCCGTTGGAGGAAGCGGACGTGGAAATAATTGTACCATCACGGATCACTTCGGTGATGTTCGAATGGTTCTTTTCGATGGTGCAGCTCGCGGTGTGTCCACCGTTCATAACGTTCGCTTTTACGAAGACGCCGCTGATACCCCTGTCGACGGAGAGGCGCACCGCGCCCGCTTTCAGAAGCGTCATCGCCGCCTCGACGTCGTCCGGGCCGCAGTCCTTCAGCACTTCGAGGCCGTACTCCGACCTCCCCGAAACGAGCGAGAGCGCGGCGGCGACCTCGTTCCCCTTCAGACCGCCGCTTCCGGGAATACCGACGGAGGCTCCGTTCTTGAAGATATTGGAGCTGAGAAGTATTTCCGCTCTCTCCGGTTTTCCCTCAAGCTCCTCGCGGGCTCTCGCCACCGCGAGCGCGACGGCAACCGGCTCGGTGCACCCAAGGGCCGGCTTGACCTCCTCTTTCAAAAACTGCTTCAAAGATACCTTTCGACACCCCAAGTTACCATCCCTTCCTTTCTTGTTGCGTTCTCTTTCGGCGGAAAAGAGCGTACATCCACGTCCGGGCCGTTCGAAGTTCGGGAACGGCGGCGCGATCGTCTTCGCCGCTCTCGTGTTCTCTCTAGTGCGAAACGGCGCCCTCGTCGCCGACGTTTTCCGGTTTCGACATCTCCTCCGGGGAGACGAGATGGTACTTCCCCAACCTTCGGGAGAGGAGCGGATACAGCGTCTCCATATCCCTTTCTTTAAGACAACGAAGCAGCATGCGGTGCGTCTCGACGCTGGCCTTCATCTGCCACTCCGTATACAGCCAGCGGTGAAACGAGCATTGTATCTGGTAGGAGAGATTGCGAAGCATCTTCTTCGTCCAGATGCAGTCGCGGGGCAGGGAGTGAAGACAGCGATGGAACTCCATCTCCTTCTTGGCGAACTCGAGAGCTTTTCTTTCGCCGAGCGACGCGCTCTCCACGATCTCGCGCAGCTCCTCGTTCAGATTCTCGGCCCGGAGCAACTCGTCCTCGGACACGCCCTGCGAGATGATCTCCTCCAGAAGACTATGCTCCAAGAGCGTTCGAAGCTTGTTGATCTCGAAGAACTCCCGTTCTCTGAAATCGGCGACGAACCAGCCCTTGTACTTGACGGAGACGATGAGCCCCTGCTCCTCGAGCTCCTTCAGCGCCTCTCTGATAGGAGCTCTGCTCACTCCGAGAATCCTGGAGAGTTCTCTTTCATTGATCTGATCCCCGCAGCGAAGAAGATTCTTCTCGAAGATGCGCTCCCGGACATGAGAGACGACGAGCTCCTTAAGATCCCCTTTCACCGCCGACAACCCGTTGCTTTCTTTCGCCATCGTCTTCCCTCCATATTGGTCGACCGGTCGACCAATATGTACTCTAGCATCAAGTGAAGAAACGGTCAAATCTCCCAGTATCGAAATCGCCGTCGAAGACGACCGGGAGACCGAGAACAACGGATACCCATGAAAAAACGCCGAAGAAAGGCCCGACGTCGAGCTTCTCTTCGGCGAGGCGGCATTTTCGTTCCTCAGCACAAAATAGCGACAACCGTCTTGTTTTCGGATGCCGCACAGTCCTTCGCGGACGGCGTCCGAACCTGAGAAGACGGACCGTACGACTTGGGTATCGTTTACAGCTCCATAAGGAGCTTCTTCGCCAGCGCGAAGCGATCCTCGTCGATGGAGGACGGAACGCAGCATCCGGGACCGAGGATCAAGCGGCCGTCCTCGACCTGCCGAAGAGCGTCCGCCAGATGCGCCTTCAGTTCGCTTTCGCCGGCGTCCGGCAGCACCTTGAACTCCTCCACGCCGCCGATCAGCAGCTTGTCCTTGCACAGCTCCCTGCCCTTGCGGAGATCGATGTCGACCAGGCGGTCGTGCCAGTTCAAGGCATGTACGGGGTACTTACTCATGATATCGAACATCGGCGCGTTGCCGTGCATATGCATGATGTTGAACCAGCCTCCGGCCGCATGCTCAAGAATTTCGAGGTCGTACGGCGTGCCGAACGTCTCGTACTCCTGAACGCTCATCTTGTCGAAATTTCCGAGCTGGCTCGCGAAGAAGATGCCGTCGGCGCCAGCCTTCATCACGGTTTTTACGAAATCGGCGGTCGTCTTCGTGATGGTCTGGATTCCCTTGGCGAAGGCCTCGGGATTCTGCCGCATATGAACGAACATCTTCTCGCCGGACATTTTCACGGCCGTCGTCAACGAGTTGAACACCGTCACCACGACGGGGGCCTCGCCCTTGTAACGGGCGATCGCTCCCTTGGCGGCGTCGACGGAGGCCTTCATGGAGCCTTCGTCCATGGAGAGGGGGCGAAGGTTCGCCCAGTCCTCGGGGCGTTTGACGGAGAAGTCGGTCACGACGCCGACGCCGGAGCACGTGGCGGGCCACTCGGAGTTTCTCTCCGGCCACTTGATCTTCGATCCCCAGTCCTGAACGGTGTAGAGTCCCTGATACGTCACCTTCACGAAGTCCCAGTTGAACCTGTCCTGGAATTGCGCTATCTTTTTGACGAGCTGCACGGGATCTTCATCGTACGGCGGAAAGTGCTTCCAAAGATTGATCGCCGGCACATCCGTCTTTTTCCCTTCGAGCAACGCCTTGACTCTTTCGATCGGTTTCATGGTAGAAATAACCTCCTCGTAATTTTATTGAAATATACTATCGCTTCAAATAGCGAATAATATTCATCTCCGCAAGCGCCAAGTGCTCTTTGAGAAGGCGCGCCGCCTCCTCTATCCGCCCTTCGCGCAGGCTCTGGACGATCCGTCCGTGCGCGGCGGTGGATTCGCAATGAGAGTCCAACGTCCGCAAATACAGCGCTCTGTAGGGAGCGACGTTGTCGTGAAGCGAGCGTATCAGCGCGATCAAGCGGGGGCGCTCGGAATACTGGTAGAGGAAGGAGTGGAACGTCCAGTTTTTCTCGCTCCATTTGAGGGGATCCTGCTCTTCTCCGGCCTCCTCCACAAGCTGCCCCGCCCTGTCCAACGCTTCCGGGGAAAGATTCGGAAACGCCAGAACGAGCGCTTCCGCCTCCAGCAACGAACGGATTTCGAAGATCTCCCTCGCGTCGTCCGGCGAAAGCGTCGAGACGACCGCCCCCTTATACGGGGAAAATTTCACAAGTCCGACGGCCTCCAGCTGCATCAGGGCTTCGCGGACGGGAACGCGGCTGACCCCGAGCTGAAGCGCGATTTCGTCCTGCCGTATCTGTTGTCCGCTGGGGAGGTTTCCCTTTAAAATCGCCTCCTTGAGATTTTCGAAGACTTTCTCCTTCACCGTCTTCTTCTCGTAGGAGGCGACCATCGTCCGATCGATGGCCATCGATGCAGCCCCTCTCTTTCTTCTTCCAAGATCTAGGATTTTATATTATATTTTATTTTATATTTATCCTACTAAAAGCCGCACCATATGTCAAGGAAGAATCCGTCGGAAGTTTCAGGTTCCGCTCTTTCTTCCGTCTCGGAAGAGCGTCGACACCACGGTATAGTCCTCTCCGTCGCACTCCTCGCCGAGCATCAGATAAATCTGGCGGGCGAGGGTGATCATCGGCAGAGGAACCTCCCCCGCCTCGGAGAGGGCTATCTTCAAATCCTTCTTCATCAGCGCGAGGGAGAACCCCGGCGCGAAGTCCTCGTTCGCCATCTTGTGAAACTTCGCCGTCAGGGCCGCCGAGGCTCCTGTGCTCGCGGAGATCGTCTCGAACATCTTCTCCGGGTCGACGCCGAGCCCCCGCGCATACCGAAGAGCCTCCGCCACGACGAGCGTGTTGGATGCGACCATGATCTGGTTGATCGACTTCATGGCCTTTCCCGAACCGACGTCGCCGACGAGGAAGATTTTCTTCGCCATGTGTTCGAGAACCGGTCGAAGTTCCTCGAGGAGCGACGAGTCCCCTCCTCCGATCACGGTCAGCGTTCCTTCCACGGCCCCCTTCACGCCGCCGCTCACCGGAGCGTCGAAAAAGCGAACGCCTTTTTCCGCATAGCGCGCCGCGACCTTCCGGACGCAGCCGGGCGTCGCCGTGGACATCTCGATGATCGCGGCGCCCCGTTCGACGGCCTCGAAGACGGCCGAATCGAGGAACAGTTCCTCGATCTCGCGGTCGGCGGGGAGGATGGCGACGATCAGCTCCGCGCCGCGCACGGCCTCCCGCGGAGACGCGAGGATCTCCGCGCCGAGGAGACGCAGCTCCTCCGCCGGGGCCGGATTTCGATGAACGCTCGTCCGCAGGGAATACCCGGCGGCGAGCAGACGCTTGGCCATGGGCAACCCCATTCTGCCGAGGCCGAAAAACGCGATGTTCTTCATACGCTGCGCCTCCTTCTCCGAAAAAAACGGCGAGCCGTCCCGTTGTCGAGACGACTCGCCGAGAGGTTATGACCGCGCCGTTTCCAGAACGGTCTTGTGGACCAGCTCCAGCCGCTCTTCCGGCGTCGAGGGGTCGATGACGCAGCCGGGGCCGAGGATGACGCCTCTGCCGCCGTTGCGGGCGGCCGTCTCGCGCACTTCGACGACGACCTCCTCGTTCGTCTTGCCGATCCAGTTCTTTCCCCAGCTCAGGCCGCCGATGAACGCCTTGGAGCTGTACGCGCGGACCTCCTCCATCGAAGGGCCGTCGTCGCGGTCGTGCCAGCTCAGCGCATGAACAGGGTAGTCCTGGACCTCGCGGATCATCGCGTTCGCCCCGTGGACGTGCATCACGTTGAACCAGGTGGAACCCTTGACGCTGTCGAGTACTTCGAAGTCGTACTTTTTAACGAACGCCTCGTGCGAGGCCGGATCGATCGCGTCGCGGGTGGACATCTGCGTGGCGAAGAAGAGACCGTCGGCGCCGAGAGAGACGGAGGCCTTGGCGAACTGCACCGTGGCCGCGGTGATGATTTCAAGGGCGCGGTGAATCCGGCGCGGGTCCTCCGCGAGATGCTTCACGAGAAGAGCCGGGCTGCACAGCTTGGCTGCGGTGGTCATGGGGCTGAACACCGTCTGAAGAAACGGGACGCGTTCGTCCATCATGCCGAAGAGAAGGCGCTGCGCCTCCAGCACCACGGAGTACTCTCCCGACGTTCCGGAGACGAAGCGGATCTTGTCCCAGTCGGCGATGTCCTTGATAAGCGGCGCGTGCGCCACGGGTGCGTCGACGAAACCGGGAAGAAGGTCGAGGTCGATTCCGTAGTCGATCGTGGAGTACATGCCGAAGGGCATGAATTTGATGAAGTCGAGGTCGAACCGCTTCTGATTGGCCAGACTCAGTTCCGCCAACCTGCGCGGATGACGGTCCCGGTTGGGGAAGTGCATCCACATGCTGTAGGGAATCCTGTCCGTCTCCTTCAACGCGAGTGCGTTTTCTATGCGCTGCCTGTGGGTCATTTTCATCGATCGTTACCTCCTGCAGGATTCTCCTGCTTGTTTCGTGTTTTACGGCGCCTGCGAATCCTACTGATTTACATCCAGCACAAACTGGACGAAGAGCGCCGTTCCATAAGGAAGAGCTCCCTCGGCGAAGACGAAGCTCCCGTTGTGAAAGACGGGGGCGGGCTTTCCCGGCTCGGCGATTCCCAGGCGGGCGAAGACGCCTTCCGGAACTTTTTCCAGGTATCTGGAAAAATCTTCGGAGCCCATGGCGGGGAAGTCGATCGTTTTCACCCGGTCCGCTCCCACGAGCTTCCTCGCGCTCTCCCGGGCGAGCGAGGTCGCCGCGGGGTCGTTGACGAGCGGCGGCACGCCGTACCGGTAGTCCAGTTCCGCTTCGCACTTGTAGGAGGCCGCTATTCCTCGGACGACGTCCCGAATGCGCCCCTCCATGGAGTTTCGCGTCTCCATGTTTTGACAACGGATGGAGCCTCCGAACTCGACCGTCTCGGGAATGATGTTCTTCGCCGTCCCTCCGCGGATCTCGCAGACCGAAAGCACGACGCTGTCGAGAGCGTCGATCTGCCGGGTGACGACGCTTTGAAGCGCCATTACGGAGTTCGACGCCGCCAAAATCGGATCGCAACCGGTGCGGTGCGGATATGCTCCGTGCCCGCTCGTTCCTTTGATCGTCGCTGTGAAAAAGTCCGAGGAGGCCATGGACGGCCCCTCCCGAAAGGCGATCTCGCCCACCCGGTACGAGGAGTGTCCGTGCATGCCGAAGACGCGATCGACCTTCGGATGTTCCAGCGCTCCTTGTTCGATCATGTAGAGGGAGCCTCCGAGCGTCTCCTCGGCGGGCTGAAAGAGCAGTTTGACGGTCCCGGAGAAGCGCTCCTTCATGGAGACCAGGATTTTCGCCGCGCCCAGAAGCATGGCGGTATGCGCGTCGTGTCCGCAGGCGTGCATCGCCCCCGGGACCTTCGATGTATCCGGAGCGTCCGCGGTCTCCTGTATCGGGAGGGCGTCCATATCCGCGCGCAGCGCCGTAACCAGCCCCCGTCCTTCCTTTTCGCCGCGGATAATTCCGAGAACGCCTACATTGCGGGAGAGGGGAACAATCTCCACCCCCATGCCCCGCAGCTCCGACTCGACCAGCGCCGTGGTGGCGAACTCCTGCATCCCCATCTCCGGGTTCGCATGGATACGGCGTTTGTTTTCAACCAGGTATTCATAAATATCCATAGATTTTTGAAGCACTTCGGAGATCATAACCCCCACCTTTCTAGCGACGGCGCTCCGCGACGTTCGAAGAACCCGAATCGCCCGCCCCGCGGCTCCCGAAACAGAGCCGCCTCCTAAAAAACGCGCGGCGGAGGCGGCTCGTGGTTCGCAGGCGTTCTTACTGCTGGAGCGAGAGGTTGCCGAGGTAGTTCAAGCGACCGTCGAAGAGCTCCTCGAGACCGACGAGATCTTTCCGCGCGCCGTACAGTTCGTTGGGCACCGACAGGGGAACCATCGGACGGAGTTCTTCGAGGCGGTCCCAGACTCCCTGGAAGAGCGCGGTGCGTTCGGCGGCGTCGACGGTGACGTTGGCCGTGTCGATCCCCTTGTCGACCTCGGCGTCCCCGAGGACGGTCCAGTTGGTCGCGCCGATGCTGCCCGAGTGGAAGAGCGAAAGCCAGAACTGCCCGGCGTCTCTGTTGGTCTGCATTCCCCATGTGCTGATGATGAGGTCCTGTTCGTTGGTCTTGACCTTTCCGTCGAACACTCCCGATTCGAAGACCTGAATCTCCGCCTTGATGCCCACGGCGGCCAGCATCGACTGAATAACGGTGGCGCCGTTCACTCTATCCTGGAAGTTGCTGATCCAGAGATTCAGGCTGATTCCGTCGGGGTACCCCGCCTCGGCGAGAAGCGCCTTGGCCTTCGCGGGGTCGAAAGGATGGTCCTTGACGTTCTGCGGGGTGAAGGTGCTCGCGGGAACCAGAGGGCCTGCGGGCTGCGCCGAATTCCCCTGATAGACCACGGCGTCGTACGCCGCCTTGTTGATCGCGTAGTCGACGGCATGACGGACGCGAGGATCGGAAAGAGGCTTTTTCTGCGTGTTCATCCCGAGGTAGATCAGGCCAAGCCCGGGGGCCTTGACGACCTTCACCTTCGAGGATTCGTTCAGGCGTTCGAAATCGCTGGGCGGCACGGCGTAGATCATGTCGACCTTGCCCGTCTCCAGCGCGATGACGCGGCTGCTGTCGTCGGGAAGGACCAGAATGTTGAAGTTCTTGAAGTTCGGACGGGTTCCATGGTATTCGTCGAACGCCGTCAGCTCGATGCGCTCCCCCTTGGTCCAGCTCTTGAACTTGAAGGGACCGGTACCCACGGGGTTTCTGAAATACTCCTCGCCCGCCTCTTCGACGGCTTTCTTGTTGTAGATGCTCGCGTACGGGTGTTTCATGGATTCAAGCCAGCCGCCGACGGGCCCGCAGGTCTTCACGATCACGGTGTACTTGTCGATGATCTGGAAGCCCTCGGTGTCGATATACTTTCCTCTCGACCCCGCGTGCACCGAGGCGGGAGACGCGGCGCGCTTCAGCGAAAAGACGACGTCCTCGGCGGTGAGTTCCTCGCCGTTATGGAATTTCACGCCTTTTTTCAGAAAGAACCTGTACGTCTGGGAATCGATGATATCCCACCGCTCCGCCAATACGGGAACAAGCTCTTTCGTCTTGCCGTCCACCGTCACCAGAGGCTCGTTGATATGCTTGGACACGGCGAAGGACATCGTATCCACCGCCTGCTGGGGATCGAGCGTCTTCGCGTCTCCCGGAAGCCCCAGAGTAAACGTCTCCATTCCGGCCGCGAACGCGCCGGTCGCGAACGCCGCCAGAAGCGCCGCCCCGAAAATCAACCGCAGAATTCCCTTTCTTTCCACGTACATCCACTCCTCTATTGAATTTTATACCGCCTGAAGCAGTGAAACGCTTTTTTACCGGAGCCCACGAACGCCCGTCTTTTCCCGCGTCGGCCTACTCTTCTTTCAGCGCGTCGAGCGCCGCTGCGGCCATAATCTCCATTCCGATCGGAATCGCCTCGTCGTCGACGTAGAAGTTGATGGAGTGCGTCGGACAGTGCGGGCCGCCTTTCGTCCTGACGCCGAGCCGGAAGAGGGTTCCGGGGGCCTTCTCCAGGAAATAGGCGTAGTCTTCGCCCCCCATCGCGGGCGAGGGCAGATCGACGACCCGCTCCACCGAGTCGATATCGGCGCACACCTTCCGGATGCGGTTCACCCACTTCCTGTCGACGCACGTGGGGATCATCTCGGGAGTTATTTCCACGGAAACTTTTGCCCGAAGCCCCTCCCCCACGCTCGTTGCGATCTCGCGGACCCTCCGGTGAAAGAGTTCCTGCGTACTCTTCCGGAGGTAGCGTATGCACCCTTCCAAACGGACCGGGCCTCCGATGTAGGAGTTCGAGATGCCGCCCTCTATCCTGCCGAACGTCACGATGGCGCAGTCCGTCGGCGCCAGCTCGCGCGAGCCCAGGCTCTGGAGCGCGGTCACTATGGTCGACGCGGCGAGGATGGTGTCCACTCCGTAGTGCGGGTACCCGCCGTGCGCCTGTTTCCCCTCGACGACGATCTTCAGCAGGTCGACTCCGCCGGTCATGAAGTCGTCGCGGACGCCGATCTCCCCGACGTAGATGTCGGGCAGCGCGTGCAGGGCCATCACGCCGTCGACGTGCGGATTCTCCATCACGCCGGCCTCCATGAACTCTTTCCCTCCGCCGAGCTCCTCCTCCGCGTGCTGGAAGAAGAATTTGACGCAGCCGGAGAAGGTATGCCGAAGCTCCGAGAGCAGCCGGGCCGTCCCCAGCAGAATGGCGGCGTGGGAGTCGTGCCCGCAGCCGTGAAAAATTCCGTCCTTCGTCGAGGCGTACGGAACCCCGGACTGCTCCTGAATCGGGAGGGCGTCGATATCCGCCCGGATGCCGACGCATCTTCCCGGGCCGCTTCCGGTTCCGTACAGCTCGGCGCATATACCGGTGCCGCTGCTGCCGATCCTCCGTATCGCGTCGACGTTGAACGAGCGGAGCTTCTCCTCGATCAGCGCGGACGTCTCGAACTCCTGGAAGCTGAGCTCCGGATTCCGGTGAATCCGCCGTCGCCACTCGACAACCTCGGGAGCGATCTCCCGGACCCTTTTCGCAAGCGTTTCCTTCATTCTTTCCCCTCCCTTGTCCTCATTTCTTTCCTTCGAGTCGTCGTTGGCACTCCGAAAGAACGCGCGAAAAAAGCATCTCGTCGGGACAGTAGAGCCG
>LVBO01000364.1 GCA_001604435.1 Synergistales bacterium Syner_01 | reverse complement strand
GGTGACTAACGCGCGGAACCGCCTCGCGAAGGAAAAATCCCCCTACCTGCTCCAGCACGCGGAGAACCCCGTCGATTGGTACCCCTGGGGAGAGGAGGCCTTCGCGAAAGCCAGGACGGAGGACAAACCGCTCTTCGTCTCCATCGGGTACGCCACCTGCCACTGGTGCCACGTCATGGAGCGCGAGTCGTTCGGCGACGGCGAGGTCGCCAGCCTCCTCAACGACGCCTGCGTTCCGGTGAAGGTGGACAGGGAGGAGCGTCCCGACGTCGACGGCGCCTTCATGGCCGTCTGCCAGATGATGAACGGCAACGGCGGCTGGCCGCTCAACGCCTTCATCACCCCGCAGGGGCTGCCCTTCTTCGCCTCGACCTACCTCCCCAAGCGGGGAGGCGGCAAATACCCCGGCCTTGTGGACGTCGTCCCCAGGGTGAAGTGGCTGTGGAAGACGCAGCGCGAGCAGGTGGAGCAGTCCGCGAAGAGCATCCGAGACTCCCTGCTGAAGGAAGAAGCCCCTTCTTCGGGCTCCCTTCCGGGAGCCGCCCAGTTCAAAATCGCCTACGACGACCTCCGCGCCGGATACGACCGGGAGTGGGGCGGCTTCTCCAAGGAACCGAAGTTCCCCATGCCGTCGCATCTCCTCTTTCTCCTCCGCTACTGGAAGCGCTTCGGCGAAGAGAACGCATGGTCCATGGCCGAAAGCTCCATAGAGCGCATCTGGGAGGGCGGGATTCACGACCACCTCGGCGGCGGCGTCGCCCGCTACGCCACCGACCGGCGATGGCTGTTGCCGCACTTCGAGAAGATGCTCTACGACCAGGCGCTTCTGCTGCACGTGCTCGCCGAGTTTCAGAACGAACGGGGGAATCCGTTGTTCGGGCGGTTCGCGGAGGATCTCGCCGGTTTCGTCCTCCGGGAGACGACCTCTCCGGAAGGGGGGTTTTTCTCCGCCTTCGACGCCGACAGCGAAGGGGAGGAGGGAAAGTATTACCTCTGGACCGAAGACCAGGTGCGGGCCGTTCTCTCCCCCGAGGAAGCGGGCGTCTTCATCTGCGCCTACGGCGTGCGGAAGGGCGGCAACGTCAAGAACGAGCGCACCGGACGCATCCTCGGCGACAACGTGCTGCACATACCGGAACCGCGCGCGAAGACCGCCGCGCGCTTCGCCCTCGCTCCCGACGAACTTGAAAACCTGCTCGCCTCGTGCCGGACGCGCCTGCTCGCCGAGCGGAAACGCCGCATCCCGCCCTTGCTCGACGACAAGATTCTCGTCGACTGGAACGGCCTTATGATCGCCGCTCTCGCGCGCGCCTCCACAGTCTTCCAGAGGCCGGAATGGCTGACGGCGGCGGAGAAGGCGGCGCGGTTCATCGAGACGAAGCTTCGCGACAGAACGGGAAAGCTGCTGCACCGCTACCGCGACAAGGAGGCCGCGATACCGGCGTTTCTGGACGACTACGCCTTCTACGCCTTGGGTCTGACGGAACTCGCCGCAGCCACGGGGAAAAACGCGTACACCGACGCAGCGCTCAAGCTGGCGGACGCGATGAAAGAAAATTTCCTGGACAAACGGAGCGGAGGGTTTTTCTCGTCGACGGGAGACGATCCGATGCTCTTCCTGCGCCGAAAGGAAGCCTACGACGGCGCCGTGCCGTCGGGGAATTCCGTGGCCATGGACGCGTTGATCCGGCTGTCCATGCTTTCCGGACGAAAGGAGTACGCCTCCGCCGCCAAGCGGACTGCGGAAGCCTTCTCGGCCAGAGTCGCCAAGTTTCCGCTCTCGCATACGCGACTGCTTGCCGCGGTCATGACGCTGTAGGCTCGTCGCCCGATTCGCAGAAGGCGCGGAGGCGGAGCATCTCCCTGCGGTAGATGATGTACGTGAGCAGCGACGCCGCGAAGTCCGAGACCGGAAAGGCGAGCCAGACGCCGAAAATACCGAAGAGGCGCGAAAAGAGCAGCACCAGCGGAATCAGGAGAATGACCTGACGGAGCAGGGAGAGAACAAAAGACGGGCCGGCCTTTCCCAGTGCCTGGAAGAGCCCGGACGCCATGATCTGAAAACCGGTGACCAGCATCCCCGGAGCGAGCATACGCGCCGCGTCGATCCCGATGTTGTGAACCTCCGGGGAGGACGTGAAGACGTCCACGCTCTCCCCGGGGAAGAAGAAGAGCACGGCCGCCCCCGCCGCGCAGAGAACCGTGGCGGAAACGATGGAGCGGCGCATCGCGGAGAGCACCCGGCAGAACAGCTTCGCGCCGTAGTTGAACCCCACGATCGGGAGCAGCC
>LVBO01000363.1 GCA_001604435.1 Synergistales bacterium Syner_01 | reverse complement strand
TGCTCGCGTCGAAGGCGCGCGAGCTTGAACGACATCAGGAGGCCATCATCACCAGCATGGCCGTTCTTGCGGAGTTCCGCGACGGCGGCACGGGAGAACATATCGAACGCACGAAATCCTACGTGCGGCTTCTTCTGGAACGATCGGAAGCTCGGGAGCACTACCCAGTGGAGCAATTCGACCTGATCGCCCGCTCGGCGGTGCTCCACGACATCGGAAAGGTCGGCATACCGGACAGAATCCTTTTGAAACCCGGCCCGCTGACGCCCGAGGAGTTCGACACCGTGCGAACGCACCCGATCATCGGGACCTACGCGATAGGAAAGGCGGAGAAGACGATAGGGGAGGCTCCGTTCCTCAAGTACGCGCGGGAGATCATCCAGTTCCATCACGAAAAATGGGACGGGTCGGGGTACCCGTATGGCTTGAAGGGAGAAGATATCCCCTACGCAGGACGGATCATGGCCGTCGCCGACGTCTACGACGCCCTCGTCTCGGAACGCCCCTACAAGAAGGCGTTTCCTCACGGCAAGGCCATGGAGATTATCGTCTCGGAATCCGGGCGTCACTTCGACCCGGGGCTTGTGGAGGTTCTGCTCGGATGCGAGAAGGAGTTCCGAGCGATCTTAGAGAGAAAAGGAGGCTGCTCATGATCGCCGATATGTTCGACGTTTTTTTCTTCGACCTCGACGGAGTGGTCTACATCGGCGGGGAAACGACGCCCGGAGCGGCGGCGACGCTCGATGCTCTGCGGAGCATGGGGAAGACGATCCGCTTTCTGACCAACAACCCCACCACGAGAGTACGCATCGCCGACCGGTTGCGCGGGCACGGCGTCGCGGCGGAGATGGACGAGATCGTCACCTCCGGATCGGCCACCGCGAAGTACCTCGCCGGGGAGGGCATCGCACGGGCGTGGGTGATCGGCGAATCGGGGCTTCACAAGGAGGTGGAACTTGCCGGGATCCTTTCCGCGAACGAGGCCGACTGCGAGGCGGTCGTCGTCGGTTGGGACGACGCCGCAACCCTTGCGACGATCCGCAAAGCGGCGGGCGCCGTCAGGAAGGGGGCCCGCTTCGTCGCCACGAACATCGACAGGACATTCCCCTCTCCCGACGGACCGATGATGGCCGTCGGGGCGCTCGTCGAGGCGATTCGCATCGGCTCCGAGCAGGAGCCCGTCGTGGTGGGCAAGCCGTTCGCGCCGATGTTCCGCGAGGCGCTGCACTCGGTGGGCGTTCCCCCGCAGCGCGTGGTGATGACAGGCGACACGCCGGAGGTGGATATTCTGGGAGCACACCGGGCGGGCGTCACCGCCATTCTGATGGGCGACGCCCTCGTTCCGGGAGAGGGCGACTTCCGCCGTCCGGACGGGCGGATCGTCTCGCTCCCCGACCTCCTCGATCCGTCGAAAAGCGTCGTCCGATGGACGCCGCCCCCGACGGAGTAGCCGAAAAGAGTTCATTACGAAACAGGGCCGCTTTCGGCGGCGGAGAGGAATTCTTTCTTCACGCCGCCGAAGGTGAAGAGCGCGACTCCGGACAGGATGACCGCTCCCCCGATCAGCGTCGGCGCGTCCGGCAGTTCGTTGGTGAGAAGAAAACCCAGCAGCGTCGTCAGGAACGGCGTGACGAACATGTAGTTGCTGACGTACGACGTTCGCTCCGCTTTCGAGAACGCCTTGGCCCACGAAACATACGCGAGCGCGCTCGAAAAAACGCCGAGCATCAGAACATAGGAAAGGTGCGTCGCCGGCGCGTTTTTCACCTCCACGACCGAAACCGGCAAAAACACCGCGAGCATCAGCGTTCCGGCGAAGATTCCGTACATGGATGACTGGAGCGCCGAGTAGGTCTTCGTAAGCTTTCGCTGCAACAGATTGTACGCGCTGAGCGAAAGAGCCGCGAAAAGAAGCCAGAGCACGCCGCCGTTCACTGTGAACGTGCCCCCCATCAGTGTAAGGACGAGAATCCCCGCGAATTCGACCGCGATGGCCGCCCACTGGAGCGCGTACAGTCTTTCCCCGAAGAAGAACCGGGCGAAGAGCGCCGTCATCACCGGAACGGTTGCGATCACGACGCTGCTGGTAGAGGCGGTCACGGATTTGCACCCCGAGTTGAACGACACCATATACAGGAAAAAGCCGGTCGCTCCGGCAGCGACGAACCATTTCAGATCTTCCCGTTTCGGCGGTTTGATTCCAGCGGCTAAACCCATCGGCAGCAAGGCGCATGAAGCCGTGAAATAGCGCAAAAACCCGAGGGAGAAAACGGAAAAATGCCGCAGCGCCAGACGCGTGAGCACATAGGACAAAGACCAGAAAAAAATCGTCGCCATCGCGTAGGGGTGGAACGAATTTTTGAATTTCATGAAACGCCATACCTCCCTTTTTTTCTATGCTCGGTACAGGTATACTAAAGCACAGAAATCCGGTTCAATAAAGATCCACTTTTTTTCTTTTTCATTGAGCCGGTTTGCGCGATCAGGAGGGTGGGCGGAGCATGCGCTTCCTTGAAATTCAAAAGGACCGAAAAGGTTCTCTTGCGCAGCAGATTTTTGAACAGTTCCGGGTGAAGATTCTGGACGGCGAGATGGCGGCGCACGAAAAACTTCCCTCGACGCGGGAGCTGTCGCACATGCTGAACGTCTCAAGGAACACCGTGCTCGCCGCGTACGAAATGCTGGCTTCCGAGGGGTGCGTTACAAACGTCCCCGCATCGGGCGCGTATGTGAAGGAGGGAGCGGCGCGGACCGACCTCTCCGAAGAAACGGCGGGCGCGGCGCGGATGAGAGACGAAAAGGTAGAAAGCGCCGCTCCCGAAGACGTCGTCGGCTTCGACAGCGGTGTTCCGGCTCTTGATCTCATCCCCCGCAACGGCTGGCTCCGGGCGGCGAACACGGCCTTTCGGGAGGCGCCGCTTGAAGCGTTCGGGTACGACGATCCCCGGGGAAGACGCGAGCTCCGCGTTCTTCTCGCGAGTTACCTGCAACGAACGCGGGGAATCCACTGCCACCCCGACCAGGTGCTTGTCACTTCGGGGACGAAACAGGGGTTGACGCTGCTCGCGAAAACCTTCCTCTCCCCGGGGAGCGAAGTATTCATCGAGGATCCTTCGAACGACAACGTCCGGCGGATTTTTTCGTACCACTCGCAGCACATCGTTCCCATCCCGGTCGACTGCGAAGGTATCCGAACCGATCTGCTTCCGGAGGACAAGCGTCCGTCGTGTATTTTCGTCACTCCGTCGCATCAGTTTCCTTTAGGGGGTTCGCTTTCCATACAGCGAAGAGTTGCGCTGGTCCAGTACGCGCAGCAACGGGATTCCTACATCGTCGAAGACGACTACGACAGCGAATTCGTGTACTCCGGTCATCCGGTACGTTCGCTGCACGAGCTGGACCGCGAGAGAGTCGTCTATGTCGGGACCTTCAGTAAAATCCTCTTTCCCTCGGTCAGGCTCGGCTACCTCGTGCTGCCATACTCGCTGGTCGATCGGTGCCGGGAGTGGAAACGGCTCGGAGACCACCACTCGAACTCCCTCTACCAGCTCGCGCTGGCACGCTTTATCGAAAGCGGCGAGCTGGAACGGCATATACTTCGGATGAAAAAGATCTATCGAAAACGGCGCGATCTGCTGATCGATCTCTTGAAACGCGCTTTCGCCGGTTCCGTCCGTATCTTCGGCGAAACCGCCGGAATGCATCTCGTCGCGGAGTTCGAGGAGGTCGTCTTTTCCCCGGAGACATTGGAACGGCTTCGAAGAGCCCGCGTCGCCGTCGTTCCGGTCGAGGAACATGCGATTATCAAAGGGAAACACCTTGGCCGCGCCATTCTGGGGTATGCGCACCTTCCTCCCGAACTGCTGCACGAAGGAGTCGCCAGACTACGGAGAGCCCTGGAACGCTAAGCGCTCGACTTCCCGGGCTTCGAGAATCGGATTCCAGCAACAACGCGCTTTTCGCGCTTTGCACGAGCGCTAAGGACGGCGAACCTGTACGCAGCCTTGACCTTGCTTCGAACCGCCGTCCGTTATCGCAGCGCGTCGCGCAGCGTCTTCAGCGCATCGGCGTAGTCGTACTCCCGGATTTGCTCCTCCAGGAGCTTCGCCGATTCTCCAAGCAGCTCGTACAGACAACCTCGTTCCGACTCCCAAAGTTCCGCCGCCAACGCGTCGTTCTTCTCGAGCAGAGACGCCAGACGATCCGCGACTGCCGCCGCGCGGACCGGGTCGGCTTCCTCCTCCGAAGCCTCTACCGGAGATCGCCGCGCGGAGGAAGCGCGCCGCACCTCGTCCGCGAAAGCATGCAACTCCGGAGCCAATTCTTCCAGGCGACGGCGCAACGATTCGGCGGAGGCTCCTTCGAACGCTCCGTTCTCCAGCGCCGCGGCCAGCTTCCGGATCCGAAAAGCACCCAACACCCCCGCAACTCCTTTGAGGGAATGCGCCGTATGCTTGACCGCGTCGAAAGCTCCCGACGCGAGGTACCCTGCGATGCTGTCCGCGTCCTCTCCGTGCTTCTGAACGAACTGATCGAGCAGGCGAAGGTAGCGAGACACGTCTCCTTGCACCATGCGGATTCCGGCGCCGACGTCCAGTCCCTCGACGGCGCGGACCGCGTCGAGCGCCGCAAAATCCTCCTCGCTCGCCGCTTCGGGGTCGAGGGGTGCGAAAACTTCCTCATCAGCTCCTCCGGTCGAGCGTTCCGGAAGCCATTGCACAAGGGCTTTAAAAAGCTGTTCCGGCTCCACGGGCTTCGGAACATGACCATCCATTCCCGCCTCCATACATCGCCGACGGTCTTCCTCGAAGGCGTTGGCTGTCATCGCCAGGATCGGGAGAGCCGCCCGCGCCGGAAGCCCGCGAATCGCAAGCGTCGCCTGCAGTCCATCCATCACCGGCATCTGCACATCCATGAGGATGAGGTCGAACGTTTGCTCCCGCACCATATCCACGGCTTTTCGACCGTTTTCGGCGACGCTCGTCAGCATTCCTACGGATTCCACCAGTCGACAGGTGACATCCTGGTTGATCTCGTTATCCTCCACGACGAGGATATGCGCCCCCCGGCGTTTTTTCAACGCCTCCGCGAGATCTCCTTCGTCGGCCGCGGTATCCTCTCCTCTCGGCGAACATTGATCGGCAAGCGCATCGTGAAGGGTGGAAGGCGTCACCGGTTTGGTCAGAATCCGAACATTCCCCAGGCGCTCCATCTCCTCCCGGGGGAGAAGATGCCCGTACGCAGTGACCATCAGCACGCAAGGAAACTTTCTCAGCTTGAGCGATTGAACCAATAAAATCGCGTCGACGCCGTCCATATCCGGCAATTTGAAGTCCACGAACAGGAGTTCGTACGGATCGTCCGCCCGATCCGCCCTTGAAAGCATATCCAGAGCTTCTGTTCCGGATGCGGCGGAATCGGGGCGAAGCCCGAACTCCGACAACATGTCCGATAGTATCTCCCGGTCCGCCGGCAAGTCGTCGATGATCAAGGCGCGCTTCCCCATAAACGAAAGAATATGTTCGGCGTTTTTAGGAAGCGTTGCGGATATCTCGAAGGGAATTTCCAACCAGAACAGACTTCCACGATGCATCTCGCTCTCGACGCCGATGCGCCCTCCCAGCAGTTCGGTCAAGCGCTTGCTGATGGCCAGTCCGAGGCCGGTCCCGCCGAAACGTCGCGTCATGGAGACGTCGCCCTGCATGAAATCCGAGAAGAGGCGCTTCACCTGGTCTTCCGTCATTCCGATGCCGGTATCGCGCACTTCGAACCGCAGGAGCGCCTGATTCTCTTTTTGTTCGAGGGTTCGAGCGGAGATAAGCACCTCTCCCCGTTCGCAGAACTTGACGGCGTTCCCGACGAGATTCAGCAAGATCTGTCCGAGCCTGACTCCGTCGCCTCGAAGCACCAACGGAGCATGGTCCAGATGCACGCGCAAAGCCAATTTCTTCGCGGCGGCGGCGCTTGCGACGATATTGCATACGTGATCGACCACTCGGGCCAATTCGAAGTCCTGATTCTCAAGTTCTATTCTGTTCGCTTCGATTTTGGAGAAATCCAGGATATCGTTGATGATGTTCAACAGGTGGTGCGCTGAATCCGATAATTTTTCCAGCTGATCGAGCTGCCGCGCCGTCAGAGGATCCCGTCGAATAAGGTGCGCATAGCCGATGATCGCGTTCAGCGGGGTCCGAATTTCGTGACTCATATTGGATAAAAACGCGCTCTTCGCCTGATTCGCGCTCTCGGCCCGGGCCTTGGCGGCGTTCAGCGCCGCCGTTCGCGATTCCACCATTTCCTCCAGATGCATACGGTAGCGATCCAGCTCCTGTACTGCATGCACCTGCTCCGTGACATCCCTGACGACGCCGAGTCCGGCCACGGGAACCCCCTTTTCGTCGAGTTCGAACTCGACCCGCACCTCGACCCAACGAACGTCCGTCCCGGCCAGAATACGATGTCGGAGCGCGAAAGGGGTCCCTTCGAGCGCGGCCGCCCAAGCGTCTTCGACCTCTTCGCGGTCTTCGGGGTGAAGACGGTCGAGAAACATCTCCAGCGTGAGAGGCGTTCCCGGCTCGATGGCGAAAATACGGTAGGTCTCGTCGGACCATACGAGTTCCGTTCCGCGGATATCCATATGCCAATGGCCCGTTTTCGAAACCTCCTGGGCGCGCTTCAGAATGCTCTCGCTTCGGCGCAGCGCCCGGAGAGCCTCCAGCCGATCCCGGTTGAGAAAGACCATGCCGAATCTGTCCGCGACCTGGCAGAAGAAAACGATCTCGTCGCGCTCCCAGCTATGCGGGCGCCCCGTCTGTTCGAAGCACATGATCCCGAGACACCGCCCCCCGAAACTGATGACGCAGTCGAGCATGGAGACGATCCCCAGAGGCTTCAGATACCCTTCGACGTACCCTTTCGTCCGGGGATCGTTCATCGCGTCGTTCGCATCCACGTATCGATTGTTCTTCACATGCTGGAATTCGTCCCGAAACACTCTCTCTTCCAGCGTCGCCCCCTTGGAATGACGCCCGAACTCCCGTTCGTAAAGGTCGACGCACTCGAGAAGACTTCCGTCGTCGCTGAAAATCCATACGGAGACCCGCGCGATATCCAGGCTTTTCCCCAGCAGTTCGGTAATCTCCTCGGAGAAGAGGACGACTTCGCCGTCGTATCCCGATTTCAGCGTTTCAATCCGGTTGAGCAGTCCGGCGTGCAAATGCAGCCGATCATTGACCCTCCGCTGTTCCCGCTCTCTGATTCTCTGCTCCGTGACATCTCGCCAGATGACGCAAATAAAACGGGCGCCTCCGTAATCCAAAAGAGAGGCTTTGACGACCGAATCACGAACGTCTCCGTTCCTGCACCGGTGCCGGACTTCGAACTCGGTCAGGGTCCCCCCCAGAATGCGTTCGAGATTGCGCTCCACATCGCCGCGGCTCTGATCGTATTGAACGTCGAACACGGACAGCCGGGAGAATTCCTCCCTCGTATACCCCAAACGTTCGTAAGCGACGGTGTTGAAGTAGACGAAAGCGCCGCCGGCAGGTTCCAAAAGAACGATCGAATCCGTAATCCGCGCGAACATGAGTTGCAGCAGCTCCTCCTGTTCACGCAGCACTTCCGCGTTTTTCCGACGGTTCACGACATCCGTCAGACGATGCACGATCGACTTCGCAAGCACGCGTTCTTCCTGAAGAAACGGGTCTTCTCCGTCCTTCGGCGGTTCCACCGCGTACGCCACCGTCAGACGGACGACGCCGCTTCGTTCCGTAACGCCTTCCGTCGTCAGCATCCACGGCGTGTCGACGAACGTCGGCGCGCTGTACTCTCTCCCTGAAAACTCGATCCGGACCCGCGTGATTTCCGGGAACTGAAAACCGTCGCGCACGATACGCGCGATGCGCTGCATCAGCTCATCGAGAGACGTGTCGATATCGTCCGAAATACGAAAAATCTCGTTCATGCACTGCCATTCCTTGACCCGCTCACGGAGCATAAATCGTTCCTCCCGCAACGCGGCCTCGGCTTTCTTAAGCGGCGTAATATCGTTGGCGGCGATCATGACGGCCGGTTCGCCTTCGAATTCCACTATTCTCCCCGACAGCAGAGCATCATAGGCGACGCCGTCCCTGCCGACTATCTGCATCTCCCGGTCATGAACGACGCCTTCCTCCAGTAAAAGCTCCCGTATTCGCTTCCATTCGACCTCGTACTGGAACAAATTCGTCTCGGAAACGTCCCCGTCCCGCTCGGCCGCGACGCCGAACAGGGCCGTCGCCCGTTGATTGACGTAGCGCAACAGCCCGTCCCGGGCTCCTGTGACGACGATCGGGAACGGGGCGTTTTCCAGAAGGTTGCGAAATCGTCTCTCGCCGGCGGCAAGGGCCTCCAAGGCGCGTTTTTCCTCCGTGATATCCCGAATGAGAGCGATGCACTTCGTTCCCGCCTTGGTCGGACTAAGACGACATTCGTAGCATCTTTGCCCGTCGGGAAACGGAAGACAGTACTCGAAACAGCTCAACGCTCCGGTTTCAAGGCTGCTCCGCAGAGTGCGCACGAACATGTCGGCGACGTCGGGGGGAAGCACTTCGAGGACGCGCTTATGTAAAAAGACTTCCGGAGGCACATACAGAGAGGAGGATCGCATCGCTCGAAAATCCAGTATCGTCCCCTCGGCGTCGAAGAGAAAAAAAAGGTCCGGTATAGCTTGAAAGAGCGATTCGAAGAGGTCGTCCCGCTCCTCGCCGCGAACCATCGCTCCCCGAAGATCGGCGATATCCTGAATCGCCCCCTCGACTCGAACGACGCGTCCCTTCTCCGTTACGGGAAACCCCGCGGTCCGGAGCCACTTCGAAGCACCGCGCGCCGTGATGATTCCGGATTCCAGCGTGAAAGAGCGGGCGTCCTCGACAGCCGCCCGAAAGGCCTCCTCCATTTTCCTCCGGAATTCTTCCTGGTAGAGCGCCATACAGTCTTCCGTGGGTACTTCGCGATTCGGCTCCATATCCAAAATGTTCGCGGCTTCCTCGCTCAGTTCGGTCCGCCCCGTCCCGACATCGGCGCGCCACCAGCCCGTCTTGGCGAGACGGCACGCCATGGCGAGCATGTTGTTGCGCCGTTCAAGTTGCGTGAAAAAATCGGTCCTTTCGTCCACGGCGCTCATATTACGGCTCCCGTCAGACGTCCGCCAAGGCTCGATGTATCTCGGCGAATTCTTCGAGCTCCGATTCGAACGCGTCGACTACATCCGGGTCGAACTGCGATCCTCGCTGTTCGATGATGTACGCGTTCGCCTCGGCCGCGCTCCAGGCCGATTTATACGGACGATCGCTGGTCAACGCGTCGAAAACGTCCGCCAACGCCATGATTCGGGCCGACAGGGGGATCGCCTCCCCTTTCAGGCCATCGGGATATCCCGTTCCGTCCCACCGTTCATGGTGGAATCGAGCGATCGTTTCCGCCTCTTCAAGGATACGGAGCGACATCGGTTTCCCATCGGCAAATCCTCCGCGTCGCGCAAGCAGAGTCTTGTCGATCGCATTGCGAATGGCGTTTCCGCCGATGTTCGTATGCGTTTTCATGATTTCGAACTCCTCGGGAGTCAGAGGTCCCGGTTTGAGGAGAATCGAATCCGGAATGCCTATTTTCCCGATATCGTGCAACGGAGAAGCTTTTACGAGAACATCGATCCTGTCTTTCGTTCCTTCCTGAGACTTCGTCGCCGAGATCAATCTTCGCGCCAAAAGCTCCACGTAGGATCGAGTGCGGACGATATGATTGGCCGTCTCGGTATCTCTGGTTTCAACCAGTTGCGCAATCACGACGAGGCTGATGTCTTGAATGAGCTGGTTTTCCCTCAGTCGCCGATCGACTTCGGCTTCGAGCCACTCGTTTTGATTCTTAAGCAGCTCCCGCGCCTCTTTAAATTCCATTTGCGACCGCACCCTGGCCAGTACGACGATCGGTTTGAAGGGTTTGGTAATATAGTCGACGGCGCCGAGGAGCAACCCCTTCTCTTCATCGACGTCGCTGTTCAACGAAGAGAGGAAGATGACGGGGATATCCCGCGTATTGCCGTTCTCGCGCATTCTCGCAAGGACCTCGTATCCGTCCATGCCGGGCATCATAATATCCAGGAGGACCAGATCCGGATATGGAGCGATATTGGCGTTCCGCAGCGCGTCTTCTCCGCTCTTGCAGACTCTCACAACGAAATATGGCGTCAGGACTTTCGAGAGGATCGAAAGGTTGACGGGTTCGTCGTCGACAATCAAAATCTCCCTTTTGCGTCTGTCGTCGCCGATTGCATATTTTGAAAAAAAACGATCATAACGCGGCGTATCCGTCGATAGTTCCATGCAGTTCCCCCCTCTACGGAACTCCGGAGCGGTCGGGAAAAGGCTCTCTCAGGCCTTCATGGAGTTCCTCTCGCCCCGCATTATACCAAAATATTCCCGATAGTGAAAAAGCGCCGGGACGCCGCCCGTGTGGATAAAGAGCACGCGCTCCGGTTTTCCGCAAAAGCCCCGCCGCAGAAGATCGAGCATTCCGGCGAACGCCTTCCCGGTGTACACCGGGTCGAGCAGGACGGACTCCGTCCTCGCCAGCAGCAGCACGGTCTCGACCATCTCCTTGGTGGGCAGGGAGTACCCCTCCCCGACGTAGCCGTCGACGCACCGAATCAGGTCGTCCGGCAGCGGCTCCTCGATGTCCAGAAGACGCGCAGTCTCTCCGGCGAGTTTCCGGACGATCGGAACCTGCGTCTCGTTGGGACGGCTGATGTTGATCCCGACGAGGGGGATGCCCGACCGGTTCGCCCACAGTCCGACGGCGAGTCCGGCGTGAGTTCCGGCGCTGCCGCTGGTGGTGAAGATACCGTCGAACGCGACTCCCTTGTCGAACGCCTGGGCCAGGATCTCCTCGGCGCAGGCGACGTAGCCCAGCGCGCCGAGCGCGTTGGACCCTCCGCCGGGAATGACGTACGGTTTCTTCCCCGCGCGGCGTAGCTCGTCCGCGGTCTTTTCCATCTCAGCGAGCATGTCCGATGTTGCGGGGACGACGCGGATCGAGTCCACTCCCATCAGGTGAAAGAGAAAGTTGTTTCCGGAGGCTTGCTCCGAGTAGCTCCCCGGAACGCGCTCCTCGATGACGAGGTGGCACTCCAGCCCCTCTTTCCTCGCGGCGGCGAGGGTGAGGCGGCAGTGGTTGGACTGGACCGCGCCGTAGGTGACCACTGCGTCGGCGCCCCGCGCCAGCGCGTCCGCCATGATAAATTCGAGCTTGCGGGTCTTGTTCCCTCCCGGAAGGAAGCCGAGCATGTCGTCCCGTTTGATCCAGATCTCCGGGCCGCCGAGCTTTGCTGAAAGCCGTTCGAGAAATTCCAAAGGGGTCCACCCCTCGGTATAGCGTCTTCTGGGAAAGCGTGCGAGATTCATCTTATTCCATCTCCTTTGTGTCGAATATCAGCTCATCGATGCGAGGAGGTACCCCATGACGATAGAGACCGCCCAGAGCAGCATGCCGAAGAGCATCCCCTGCGCGCCGACCTTCTTGAGGACGTTGCGGTGCAGGCCGAAGCCGACGATATAGAGCGCGACCGCCATCAGCACCTTGCCCGACGAGGCGAGCGTCTTGAAGAGCGGGGCGAAAGGGAAGACGGACGCCGTCAGCGATGCCAGCAGGAAAAAAACGATGAAGAGCGGGATGGAGAGCTTTCCCTTCTCGCCCTGCCGCAGCGAGATCAGGAAGACGATGGGTGTAATCCAGAGGGTCCGGGTGAGCTTCATGATGGTCGCGGTCTGCAGCGACGCGTCTCCCAGCACCGCCGCCGCCCCCACCACCGAGCTGGTGTCGTGGATGCTCAGCGCGCACCAGACGCCGTACTGCTCCGGCGTGAGCGGGAGGAGAGACGAGAGCAGCGGAAAAGCGACGAGCGCTACGGCGTTCAGAAGAAAGACGACGCCCATGGCGACGCCGATGTCCTCGTCGCGCACCTTCATCACCGAGGAAACGGCCGCGATGGCGCTTCCTCCGCAGATGGACGTGCCGAAGGTCACCAGCTTCAGCGTCGCCGCTTCGACCTTGAAAAACCGGAGGAGGATAAAACCGAGCGAGATGATCACCGCGAGGCTCGCCGCGGTCTGCCAGAACCCCTGCCCTCCGACGGAGATCACCTGTCGGATGTTCAGGCCGAAGCCGAAGAGGACGACGGCGCTGTTCAGCGCGAGCTTGCGCATCTTCCCCAGTCCGGGAGGCGCTGCGCCGGGGGCGAGATTGCTCACGACCGCGCCCAGTACGAGCGCCATACCGACCGCGTACGGAGCGGTCGGAGGGAACAGCGCCAGCGCCACAGCAAGAGCGAGGCAGAGAAAAAAGAGCGCGTGGGTGCGAAGAGTTTCCACTACATATTCCTCCTTGGTGGAAAACGCAGGATTCGGGAGAAGGCAATGTCTCGCGATCCTGCGCTGTTTTTTCTCAAGAACGGGACGCGCACGACTCAGCTCCCCTGTCCGAGGGAGAATGAGAGCTTCTCCAGCATCGCCGAGACGGAGGCCATTTC
>LVBO01000362.1 GCA_001604435.1 Synergistales bacterium Syner_01 | reverse complement strand
CATCCATATAGACATCGACGACGCCGAGATCGACAAGATCGTGCGGTGCACGGTGCCACTCGTCGGCGAGGCTGGAGCGGTCCTCGCCCGTCTTGCGGAAACGCTGGCGGAAAGGGAGACAAGCGAATGGGCTGCGGCAACGCAAAAAATGAAGGATGACTACCCCCTTGCAACTCCCGACGAGACGGACTTTCTTCCCTCCGCGATCTTCGGAACGCTTCAACAAAGGCTCGGCAATCACTGGACCGCCGCGGTGGACGTGGGGCAGCATCAGATGTGGGCCGCCCTCTTCTGGAAAGCGTACTACCCGAGGACGTTTCTGACCACGGGCGGATTGGGAACGATGGGGTACGCGCTTCCGGCGGCGATGGGCGCCTCCCTCGCGCACGGCAAAACGCCCGTGCTCTGCTTCGCGGGCGACGGCGGCTTCATGATGAACATCCAGGAACTCGAGACTTGCGCGCGATACCAAATCCCGGTGAAGATCTTCATCCTCAACAACGACAGCCTCGGCATGGTCCGGCAGCTTCAGGAGTTCTACTGCGACGGACGTTATTTCGCCGTCACCCCCTCCTCCACGTGCCACTTCCCCACCATCGCCAGAGGATTCGGCGTCCATGCGCGCACTTGCGCCGCACTCGACGAACTCGACGACGCGCTCGACGACCTGCTCCAGACGCCGGGCCCGGGCCTTCTGGACTGCCGCATTCCGCAGGAGGAACTCGCGCTCCCGATGGTCCCCGCAGGAGCGGCGCTGAAGGACTTTGTCTATAGGGTGAAGGTATAACGTCTCTTTAAGAACATCGGGCAAACGGAAGAATCCGCACTCCGCATACGACAAGGCGCACACCGCTGTAAGGAGCTCTCCGAATTCCCGAAAAAACGACGGGCGAGGAGGAGACGGCGGGTAAAAAGAAGAGGAGCGCATTGTTCCATATTCCCAAGGCGTTCAGACCCGGGATCCCTTTTTCCTCAAGGGATCCCGGGTCCTATTACGATTTTTCCATCCGCCGCTCGGCCGCGGGGTTACTTCTTCCGCTCGAAGAACTGCACGTTCAGCCCGTTCGGATCCTTGACGCAGAAAAACTTGAAAGCGGGCGTTTCAAACGGCCCGGAATGCACAGGAATCTTCTTTTCCTTCACCCTCTCCATCATCGCGTCGGCGGAATCGACGGCAAAGCCGACGGAGACATGCTCGCCGAATGCGACATCCCTCTTGCTCGCGTCGGCCAGGAGCTCGACCAGCGTTTCATTCTCGGCGCCGTTGCCCAAAAAGGCTATTTCCACCCCCGGCCCCGCCGGGAATCGGCGTTGCACCTTCAGCTCCGCAAGATCCGAGTAAAACGCGATCGATTCGTCCAAATCCTTCACATACACCGTTGTCCACAAAAATTGCATTTTCATTCGCCTCCATCGCTATTTTGTCCGGCGCTATAGTACTTCGGAGTCTATCCTGTGAACAGGAGTCAGTATATACTGGTATGAAATCTACCAGCCAAGGAGAATTTCGCGCATGGAGACCGACGCACACCGCTATAAAGAGCTCTCCGACTTCCTGAAAACACGGAGGGCAAGGGTCATGCCCTCCCAGGCCGGGCTTCCGCCGGGGCCGCGCCGCCGGACTCCCGGATTGCGGAGAGAGGAAGTCGCCCAGCTCGCCGGCATCGGTCTGACTTGGTACACCTGGCTCGAACAGGGACGCCCCATCCGCGTCTCGGCTCAAGTACTGGAGAGCCTGTCGAGGGTCCTCCTCCTCGACAGGCAGGAACGCCTCCACCTCTTCCATCTGGCGAACCAGGCCGTCCCGATGGACATGCCGGACTTCGCCGGAACTGCGAGCCCGGTGTTGCAACGTGTTCTGGACAGTTTGCGCCTCTGCCCGTCGCTCGTCGTCGACCGACGCTGGAACGTCCTCGCTTGGAACGAGGAGTCATGCGCTCTCTTCGGCGACTTCAGCGGAATGAACGCCAGGCAGCGCAACGTTGTGTGGGCTGTGTTCACGGAGCCCCGGTATAAAAAACTGCTCGTCGATTGGGAAGCGAACGCCAAGGCGTTGCTGGGCAGATTCCGGACAGTCTGCGGAAAGCTCGTCGAAGACCCGTGGCTTGTCCGGTTCGTCGGCGATTTGAAAGAACAGAGCGAGGAATTCTCACTGTGGTGGCCGCTGCATGAGATCCAGGGTGACAATGAAGTGCGAAAAAGATTGGACCACCCCGTAGCGGGGATCCTGGATTTCGAGGTAAGTCTTTTCGACGTCGGCGACGCCCCCGGTTTGAAGCTGATAGTCCATACTCCCCTGCCGGGAACGGAGACCGCTGAAAAAATGCGTTCCCTGTCGGAAGCGCACGCGTAACGAAAAACAGTTGTTTCGCTCATGGGAAGAGGCGCTTCACACTATTTCTTTCCTTCCCCGCACGATCAAAGAAAAAAAGGCCGCACGGAACGCCCCCCATCCCCCGTCTCTCTTTTGTGAAAAATAGAATAAATTTGACGCTGCCTCTTTCGTGTGCTAACGTTGTCAGACAACAGACATAAGATAAGGAACACGTACGACAAGCTGAATTTTTCAAGGAGAGTGCTCTTGTGGAACCAATCATCCCGTTCCAACGGAAGAACCGCAGCGACATGATCCATGAAAAGCTCCACGAACTGATCCGGGAGGGACACTGGAAGCCGGGCGACAAATTCCCCACGGAGATGGAGCTGGCGAAGCTCTTCAACGCCGGGCGCTCCACCGTACGAGAGGCGCTCAACCTGCTGAAGGCCTCGAACCTCCTGAAGGTGATCCCGGGGCACGGCACGGTGGTCGCCAGCCCCTCCGAACTGGAGTACAACGTCCTCTCGAGGCACATTCCCGACAGCCGCACCGCCCGCGAGCTGTTCAACATCGTCGAATTCCGCATCTGCCTCGAACCGTCCACAACCTATCTCGCCGCCGAACGCATCGCCCCCGCGCAGTCGGACACGCTCCTCGAACTCGCAGGGGCCGTCAACGACGACACGCTCACCCCCTCGGGATTCGCCGAAACGGACATCGCCTTCCACGCATTCCTCGCGGAGATCGCCGGCAACCCCCTCTGCATCGAAACGATGCGCTCGCTCCACAACTTCTTCTATAAACAACAGATCGTCACCTCGCTCATCTCCACCCGAAAAAAACCGGTCGCCCAGAGCCACATCGCCATCGCGAAGGCCGTGATCGACCATAACGCGAAGCTCGCGGAGAAAGAGATGCGGGCGCACCTGTACAATACCCGCCAGTATCTCGAAAGCATCGTCCGGGAGACGCATCTTCAAGGCTTTTCTCCTCCGGCAAACGGAGACGGAGCCGAACAACAGAGCAATAAAAAACGCCGAGAAGACGATATCATTCCGATCCGTTCGCAACAGGAAAAGAGATTGAATACCAATAATCTACCGGGAGGGGTACCCTTGCACACGACGAAATTCGATAACCCAGGGAGCAACGAAACCGCTCTCCTGTCTGCGAAAAGAGCGATAAAGAGATGAAAGGCCTGGTCTATCACGGCCCCAAGGAGCTGCTCTGGGAAGACGCTGAGGATGCGATTCTTGGGCGAAAAGACGTGAGAATCGCGGTCAAGGCAGTGGGGATCTGCGGGTCCGACGTCCACGGCTACCTCGGACTGACCGGGCGACGCACACCTCCGATGATCATGGGGCATGAATTCTCTGGAGTTGTGGACGAGGTCGGCGAAGAAGCGACCCGCTGGCAAGTCGGCGACAGAGTCACGG
>LVBO01000361.1 GCA_001604435.1 Synergistales bacterium Syner_01 | reverse complement strand
AACGATTGATTTCTCAAAGCAAGGACGATAAAGAGACTGCGAAATACTGGTGTGAAAGGGGGGCCGAAATCGTACTCGTCAAGCACGGAAAGAGCGGGTCCACCGCGTATACCTCCGACGGCGGGAGTTACTCCGTCAAACCCTTCCCGGTGAAAGCGCTCAAGGGATTCGGCGGCGGAGACGGCTACGCGGCGGCGTTTCTGTACGGCCTGCTTGAGGGCATGGAGCTCATCGACTGTCTGGAAATGGGGAGCGCGGAAGCCGCAATGCTGGTGGCGAGTCATGCGTGCAGCGCCGACATGCCCGATTTGGCGGCGCTTGAGGAGTTTATCGCGAGAAGCAAAAAGGAATACGGTGAAATGGTGGTCAGAGGGTAGTCCGAACACACGATAAGAGGAGGATGTCCGATATGAAACGAAACACTGCTTTCCTGAAAGTCGTTACCGTCTTCGCGCTTTTCTTTTCCTTCGTTGTCCGCGGCGAGGCCGCCGGCGTTCCGGTGGACGCGATAGAGCCGCTTTCGCTGACGCTCTCTCACCACACCTCGGAGAACGATTCGAACCACGTCTACGCCTTGGCTTTCGCCGAGGCCGTCAAGGAGATCTCCGGCGGAAAGATGACGGTCGAAGTGTATGCGAGCGGCCAGCTCTTCGGACAGTCGGACGCCCTCGCGGCGCTCTCGCAGGGGACTCTCGACATCGCCCTCTCCGACACGGCGCTGTTCGCGAACTACAACCCCGCGGGGGCCATTTTCGATATGCCCTATCTGATCGAAAACAGAGATCAGGCCGTCAGAATGGTGAAGAACAAGGAGATTATCGACATAGTCAGAGCCATCATGACGACGAGTTCCCATCTGCACGTCCTGAGCATCCAGCCGCTGTACTTCAGAAGTTCCCTGGTCAAGAAGATGGATATCAAAGGTATCGAAGGGTTCAAGGGGCTGGTCATGCGCACTCCGGAAGCTCCTCACACGATCGCCGCGTTCAGGGCGTTCGGCGCCAATCCCACCGTCATTCCGTCCGGAGAGGCCTATACCTCCGTACAGACGGGAGTGGCGGACGGTCTGGAAGGACATCCGGAATACGTCTATCTGCAGAAGTTCTATGAAGTGGCCAAGAACTATGTTCAGACGAAGCATGTGTTCACGTTCACGGCCTACTCCATGAACCATAGCGCGTACGAAAAGCTGTCCGAAGCGCAGAAGAGCGTCATCGACCAGGCCGCCGAAAAAGCGCAGGACGTCTTCCTCAAGTACACGGAGGGACTTTTCGACAGGTCTCTGGAAAACTTGAAAAAAGAAGGCGTCAGCATTACCGAAGTCGATCTCGCGCCGTTCAGAGCCGCCACCGCGGAGTATTTGAACACCTTCATCAAGAACAACAACCTTCAGGACCTCTACGATAGGATACAGCAGCTCAGGTAAGCCGATTCCCGCGACGACGGGGCGGTTCGCGCCGCCCCGCTTCCGGGAAGGTCCGCGGTTCTTCGAGGCCCTTTCGAAAAAACTCTCCACGACGACTCCGGGGCGAACGTCCGCGTCGACGTCCCGGGTATTGTTTCGAAGGGGTTTTCGCATATCCGGTCGCTTCGCGATGCAGGAAGAGCGTTCACGCGAAAGAACAACGGGCGACATCGTCTTTATATCGTTTCGCCAAAAATCGGACGGGGCTGCGGGAATATGCCCCGGAGAGGAGGAAGCGCTTGCTTAACAGAGTGTTGGGTACCATGCGCACCGTCACGAACATTGTCGTCGTGCTTCTTTTCGGCGTAGTGGTCGCCGTCGTCTTCGCCCAGGTCGTCGCGAGGTACGCGTTGGGATCGTCGATACGATGGGCGGACGAACTCGCGAGGTTCGCGTTCGTCTGGCTCGTGTATCTTGGCGGCACCATCACCATCCGCGAAGGGAAAAACGTCTGTTTCGATCTTCTGCTCGAACATTCCAGAGGGAACAGGCGGGTGTGGACGGTGATGTTTTCGCTGGTCAACCTTGCTTCGGCGACTTTTTTGGTGTTGATGACCTATCTCGGCGTTCTGGTGTGCAGAACGCAGCTCGTGGAGACCTCTCCCATCATGCGATGGCCCATGGCGTTCGTGACGCTGGCAATTCCCGTCGGAGGCGCGCTGATGTTCTTCGAGCAGATAAGCTATTACATACGGCACATCGGTACGGTCGATTCCGAACCGGAAGGAGAGGTGTAGCGGCGTGCTCCCGATCGCATTCGTCCTGTTCTTCGTTTTTCTGATCATCGGAGTTCCTATCGCCTTCTCTCTCGGGCTCGGTTCCGTGCTCGCCGTCTTCACCAGCGAGAAGGTCTCGGCGATGATCATCGCCCAGCGGCTTTTCTCCTCCATCAATTCGTTCAGCCTGATGGCGATTCCTTTTTTCATGCTCTCCGGGGAGCTGATGGAGGCGGGAGGCATTTCCCGCAGGCTGGTCAACATCGCCAAGGCGTTCGTCGGGCACCTCACCGGCGGAATCGGCATGGTGGATATCGGCACAAGCGTCCTCTTCGCCGGGGTCTCCGGCTCCGCGGCGGCGGATACGGCCGCCGTGGGGGCGATGTTGATTCCTTCGATGCAGAGGAACGGGTACCCCAAGGGACTGGCGGCGGTAATACAGGCCTGCGCGGGATCGTTGGGGCCGATCATCCCGCCCAGTCTCACCATGATCATCTACTGTTCGCTCACCGGGCTCTCGATAGGCGAGCTGTTTATGGCGGGTTTCACCCCCGGCATCGTCATCGCTCTGGGCATCGCCTTCGTCACCTATCTCTACGCGAAAAAATACAACATCAAAGGCGAGCGAAAAGCGACCAGCGGAGAGAAGATCCTGGCGTTGAAAGAGGGGGCGCTGGCGATCATCATGCCGGTGATCATCATCGGCGGCATCGTCTCGGGAGTATTCACCCCGACCGAGTCCGGCGCCATTGCCGTCGTGTACGCGTTGGTCGTGGGGTTGTTCATCTACAAAGAGTTCACCGTGCGCGATATCCCGAAGATCTTTCTCAAAGCCGCCGCGATGACGGGGATGGCGTTGCTCATCGTCGCGGGCGCTTCCATTTTCAGTTGGCTGGTGGCGTTCGAGCGGCTTCCGAGGACGATCGTGAGCATCCTCGTCGGGCTCACGGCGAACAAGCACCTCATCATGATCCTGTTGGTGCTCTTCCTGCTGTTCGTCGGCATGTTCATCGAGACTCTCTCGGCGACGATCATCGTGGCCCCCATCCTGATGCCCGTCGCGGCGCAGTACGGCATCGATCCCATCCAGTTCGCCCTCGTCATGGTCATTACGCTGGTGTACGCCGGGGTTACGCCTCCGGTGGGAGGGGTGCTCTTCATCACCATGGGGATAGCGAAGGCGAAGATGAGAGAGGTGCTCGGATATCTGCCGGCGTACCTCGGAATCATCGTGCTGATACTCATTCTGCTTATATTTGTTCCACAGATATCGCTTTGGCTCCCTCGGCTGGTGTTTTGATATCCCGTAATCGACGTACGGCAAGGATGTTCCCCCCGCCGGAGGGTAGAGAGGATTGAAAGGTCCGTATCGCGCGTTCAATGCTATGGAGGATGCTATGAAATTGCCCTTGAAAGTTGATTTATCGGGAAAGGTCGCCGTCGTTACGGGCGCCGGCGGGGTCATCTGCGGGTACATGTCCGAGCTTATGGCGGCCGCGGGAGCGAAAGTCGCTCTTCTGGACGTGGACGAGGACGGGGCCGAAGCGGTGGCGGCGCGAATCCGGAGCGACGGAGGGAATGCCGTCGCCGTACGATGCGACGTGCTGAACCCGGCTTCCTTGAAAGCGGCGCACGAGATCGTCCTGAATACGTTCGGAAAGTGCGGAGTGCTGATCAACGGCGCCGGAGGAAACCATCCGAGGGCGACGACGACGAGCGAAGTCTTTTCGAAAGAGCAGCTCGGCAAGGAGAAGACGTTCTTCGACATCGAAAAAGAGGGGCTCGATTTCGTCTTCGGATTGAATTTTACGGGGACGTTTCTGGCGACGCAGGAGTTCGCGGCGGATATGATCGACGGGGACGGCGGCAGTATCGTCAACATAGCCTCGGTGAACAGCTTCCTGCCGCTCACGAAGATTCCGGCGTATTCCGCGGCCAAGGAGGCGGTCGCCAACTTGACGAAGTGGCTTGCAACCTACTTTTCCGGCGTCGGCATCCGAGTGAACGCGATCGCTCCCGGCTTTTTGTCGACCCGGCAGACACGATCCCTCTTCTACCAGGCCGACGGGACGACTCCCACGCCGCGCCTTCGCAAGATCGTCGAAGGGACGCCGATGAAGCGCCTCGGAGAGCCTTCGGAGCTTGGGGGTATCCTGCTCTTCCTCCTTTCGGAGGAGGCCTCGTCGTTCGTCACCGGAGCGGTCGTTCCAGTCGACGGCGGATTCACCGCCTACAGCGGTGTGTAAGAACGACGGCAAGGAGGAATCGATATGAAAGCGATACGGATAGACGCTCCGTTGACGATCGGGGCGGTCGAGATCGACGCTCCGGTCGCCGCGGCGGGGCGGGCGGTCGTCGAAGTCAAAGCCATGGGCGTGTGCGGTTCGGATGTGCACGCGTATGCGGGAAAAAGCCCGAACGTTTCGTACCCGGTGATCATCGGCCACGAAACGGCTGGAATCGTCGTCGACGTCGAGGCGGGGAACGAATTCGGCGTCGAAAAGGGGGACAGGGTCGTTCTGGATCCCTACCTCTACTGCGGCGTCTGCTATCCATGTTCTCAAGGAAAGACGAACTGCTGCGAATCGCTGAAATGCCTCGGTGTCCAAACCGACGGGAGCATGAGCGAATACGTCGCTCACCCCGTCGCGCAGCTTGTGAAGGCGCCTCGAGGGATGTCGTGGGAGAGCCTCGCGGTCGTGGAGCCCCTCGTTATAGCGCTCCACGCCCTTCACAGGTGCGGTGCGAAAAGCGGAGAGCACATCGCGGTGATCGGCGCGGGGGCGATAGGAATGCTTGTTGGAATGGCCGCGCTCGCCTACGAAGCGATTCCGATACTGATCGACATCGTGGACGAACGTCTTGAAACGGCCCGGAAGTTTGGAATCCGACACGTCGTGAATCCGTCGAGCGCCGACGCCGTGAGCGAAGTGCGCGCCATCACCGGAGGAAGAATGGCGGAATGCGTCGTGGAGGCTTCGGGTTCGCCCGCCGGAGTCCGGAGCGCGCTGCACTGCGCGGCGTATACCGGTCGAATCGCTCTGACCGGGTGGCCGAATAAAGAGATCGAGCTGCCGACTGCGCTGATCACGAGAAAAGAGCTGTGCGTCTACGGTTCTCGTACCGGCGTTCGGTCCGAGTTCGTCGAGTCGATGGACCTGATCGCGAGCGGAGACGTGCCTGCGGAAAGCATCATTTCGCGGGTCGTCGACTTCGAAGGACTGCCCGACGCCGTCAGGAGTCTCCATGAAGCTCCGGGCGACTGCCTGAAAGTGATCGCGCTGAGGCGGTAGCGCGGCGGGGACGGCGAGGCCCGTTCTCCGGAAAGCGCCTCCGTCGAGACCGATACGACCGTATCGGTCTCGACGTTTTCGATAGTCTCCGATAGAAGAACCCGAAATCACATCGTGCGCCGAAAACCTCTGGCACTTGCTCACATTGTTCGCAATCTTTCTTCTCGATATACTTGCCGCGGTATAAAAACACATTTCAAGGAGGCCCCATGAACTATCGCGTCACTCTCAAGGGACATCTCTTTCTCTACGAGTCCGAAAAAAAGCGTCGTACCGTCCTCGAAAGCCGGGTAGCGTTGACCCCGGCCGAGCTGTTGCACGCGCTCGGTATTCCGGCGTCGGAAGTCTACATGGCGGCTGCGGGGGGGAAGCAACTCCCCTTGGATCTCCCGCTTTCTGACGAACAGGAAGTGGAGATATTCCCCGTGATAGCGGGAGGGTGATCGCCGTATCGAAGAGGAGGAGATCAAGACCGTCGTAGGCGTACGGGTGCGTGAGTCCGGATTCAGAACGAAGAGTGTTTCCGATCAAAGGAGGGTGACTGCCACATGGATTTTTTACAGGTTGCGATTCTTCCGATCGCCTTGCTTCTTTTCGCCGTTTTCGCGTTCCAGAAGTGGAGCGCGCTGATCCTCGGTCCGCTGCTCTCGCTTCTCGTCGCCGCCGTCGCCGGGCTGCCTCTCCTGGAGACGATGCTCGGCCCCTACATGCAGACGGCGGCCGAGTATATCAAGAACTTCTTCCTCGTCTTCTTCGTCGGTTCGGTCTTCGGCTCCATCATGGAGGAGACCGGCGCCGCCCGCTCTCTGGCGCACTGCATGACCGGCATCACCAAGGGAAAGTACGTCGCGCCGCTCATCATGACCGTCACGGGTATTCTCACCTACGGCGGCATCAGCGGATTCGTCATCTTCTTCGCGATGTACCCGGTCGCGTTGCATATGTTCAAGGAAGCGGACCTTTCCCGCAGGCTTATTCCGGCTGCGATTTCCGCCGGCTGCTGGACGTGGTCCACGAGCGGACCGGGAACTCCGGCCATCCAAAACGTCATCGCGATGCGCTTCCTCGGAACGACCTCCATGGCCGATCCGATCCGATCGGAGGAGGCATCACCACCATTCTGCAGTTCGTTCTCATCTTCGCCTATCTTGAATGGCAGAGGCGCAACTATCAGTCGCGCGGTTTCGCCTTCGTCGAGGACGAACACGTGAAGAAGTACACGTCGTCTCTCAGGGAAGGGAAGAAGCTCCCCAATCCGTTCATCTCCTTCATCCCCTCGCTCCTTATTCTCGTGCTCTTCAACGTCTTCTCCGTAAAGGTCGAAGCGGCCGTCGTCGCCGGTATTATCGCCGCCATAGTCCTTCTGTCTCCCTACGGAGGCGGATACAAGGAGTGGGTTTCCATACTGAACAACGGCGCGGCGAACTCGGCTCCGGCCATCCTCAACACCGCCATCGTGGTGGGCTTCGCCGGAGTGGTGCGCCAGACCGCCGGATTCTCGCAGCTCATCGACGGATTGAAAGGGCTCAACATACCGCCGCTGGTCTTCGTCGCCGTCACGGTCGCCGTGGCCGCCGGAGCGGCGGGCTCCGCGTCGGGAGGTATGAGCGTCGCCTTCGCCGCGCTTAAGGACACCTATCTCGCCCTGGGCGTGCCGCTGCCTTGGGTGCACCGTATCTCGGTCATCGCGGCGGGCACGCTCGACACTCTCCCGCACCAGGGCGCGCAGATCACCCTTCTGAACATATGCCATCAGACGCACAGGGAAGCCTACTGGCCTATCTTCGTCACGCAGCTCGCGATTCCTGTCGTCGCTCTTTTCGTCCTCATCGGGTACCATGCGATCGTTATGTAGCGGCGGTAAGTATGTGTAGGAGTAACATCATGGATTCCACATTCAAGGAGGTCGAACGACTATGATGCGCGCTGTCGAATTTCGTATGCCCCAGGTACTTCTTCAGGGTCCGGGTTCCCTCGCTCTTATGGGGAAGGAAGTGAAGCGTCTCGGGAAGAAGAAACCGCTCCTCGTCACGGACGAGATCATGGAAAAGGCCGGGTACGCCGACCAGGTGAAGGCCATTCTCGTCGAGGCGGGGTGCGAAGTCGCCGTCTACAACGGAGTGGGCGGAGAACCCGGCGACAAGCACGTGGAGGCCGGGCTGGCCGAGTACAAGAAGAACGACTGCGATTTCCTCGTGGCTCTGGGAGGCGGAAGCCCCATCGACACGGCCAAGGCGATCGGCATTCTCGAGACCAACGGAGGCAAGATCACCGACTACATGGGCGCCGACAAGGTGACGAAGCCCATTCCTCCGCTCGTGTGCATCGCCACGACCTCCGGCACGGGATCGGAAGTCACGAAGTTCACCATCATCGCGGACACCGCGAAGGACGTGAAGATGCTCATCGCCTCTCCCTTCGTCATTCCGACGGTGGCCATCGCCGACCCGGCGCTTACGCTCTCCGTGCCTCCTTCCGTCACCGCCGCCACCGGGCTCGACGCTTTCTGTCACGCGATCGAGGCCTTCGTGACGAAGAAGGAGCAGCCGATGTGCGACGTGCTGGCTCTCAACGCCATCCGCCTCGTCTCCGAAAACCTGCGGAAGGCATGGTGCAACGGAGACGATCTGGAGGCGCGGGCGAACATGATGCTCGCCTCCACTCAGGCCGGAATGGCCTTCAACAACGCCTCCGTGACGCTGATCCACGGAATGTCCCGTCCGATCGGCGCGGTCTTCCACGTGCCCCACGGAATATCGAACGCGGTTCTTCTGCCCGTCTGGGCCGAGTACACCTATATTGCTAAGCCGGAGAAGTTCGCCCTCGTGGCCGAAGCCATGGGCGAGACGGTCGCCGGTCTTCCCGTCCTGGAAGCCGCCCACAAGGCGGTGGACGCGATCATGAAGCTGTGCCGCGACGTCGAGATCCCGCCCGTGCGCGAACTCATCAAGGACAAGGAGGAGTTCGAGAAGCACCTGGAGAAGATGGCGCACGACGCCGTGGTGAGCGGAAGTCCCGGAAACAACCCCCGCTTCGTCACCGAGCCCCGCATCGTCGAGCTGTACAAGAAGGCGTATTAGGAGAACCGGAGGGGAAGACGTCCCTGTTGTCCATCTATCTCTCCCCGATAAGGAGGAAGAACGCATGAGCAAGGAAGTATCGACCGTACTTTTAGAAATAGATCTCGCCGCGGGAACGATCGGCGAAAAGAGCCTCCCTGAAAAGTGGTGGCGCGAGCATCTCGGCGCTTCCGGGGTGGCGGCGCGCCTTCTCTACGAAGAGAACGTCTACCAAGTCGATCCGCTGGGCGACGAGAATCCGCTGATCTTCATAAACGGGCTCTTCACCGGCACGCCGATTCCGTGCGCCTGCAAGATGTCCGTCTGCGCGAAGTCCCCCCTCACCGGTATATGGGGCGAAGCCACGGTCGGCGGCTTTTTCGGCGCCGAACTGAGAAAGACGGGGTACCAGGGGATCGTTCTCCGGGGCAAGTCGCGGAAGCCCGTCTATATTCTCGTCGAGGACAAAAATGTCAGTATTCTCGACGCTTCGTCTCTTATGGGGGCGGACACCTATGCTACGTCGGACGCTCTGAAGGAGAAGCACGGCGCGAAGCACGAAGTGGCGGCGATCGGTCCGGCCGGAGAGGAATCGGTACTGATCTCCGGAATCATGTTCGGCGGCGAGGAGACCCGAGCGGCCGGACGGACGGGCATGGGCGCGGTCATGGGATCGAAGAACGTGAAGGCCGTCGTCGTCAAGGGATCGGGGGCCGTGGAGGTCTTCGACCGGGCGGGGCTCGTCAAGTCGATCAAGGAGTCCGTCCCCGCCATCCAGGCGAACACGAAGGCGCTCTCCGACTTCGGGACCGCGGGAGGCGTCATGGCCGTCGAGGCCAACGGCGACCTCTCCATCAAGAACTGGTCTCTCGGGTCGTGGGAGGAGGGGGCGGCGAAGACCAACGGGCAGCGGATCGCGGAGAGCTGTTTTATCTCGCATTACGGATGTTTCGCCTGCCCGATACGGTGCGGCAAGAACGTCAAGGTGGAAAAAGGGCCTAATGCTGGCGCTTCTTCGCACGGTCCGGAGTACGAGACCTGCGACGGATTCGGCGGAAACCTGTTGAACGACGATCTCTCGGTGATCGTCGCCGCCAACGATCTTTGCAACCGCCTCGGCTTGGATACGATCTCGACCTCCGGCGTCATCGGCTGGGCGATGGAGTGTTGGCAGGAGGGACTTATCGGTCCCGAACGGACGGGCGGGGTCGATCTCTCCTGGGGGAATGGAGAAGCCATTCTGAAGATGACGGAACAGATCGGGAGAAACGAAGGATTCGGGGCTTTCCTCGGACAGGGCGTCAAACGAGCCGCGGAGGAACTCGGCGGGCTGGCCTTGGAATTCGCCGTCCATACCAAGGGGTTGGAGTACGCCTATCACGATCCGCGCGCCTTCACGTCGATGGCGGTGAATTACTCCACGGCGAACCGCGGCGCTTGCCATCTGGAAGGCTTGAGCTACTTCGCGGAGCAGGGGGCCTTCCCGCTTTCGCTCCTCGGCTTCGACAAGGAGTTTACGCGCCACGGATGGGAGAACAAGGCGGAGATCGCCGTGCTGATGCAGAACCTTATGGAGATGCTGAACGACCTCGGGCTCTGCAAGTTCCTGATTCGCGGAAAGGACGCCACCTGTCCCGAGACGTTCGCGAACTGGGCCGCCCTCCTCACCGGGTGGGAGTTCTCCGCCGAGGACCTGATGAAGGCCGGCGAGCGCAACTTCAATCTCAAACGCCTCTTCAGCGGAAAGCTCGGGATCAGCCGTAAGGACGACGTGCTTCCGCCGAGGCTGGGCGTTCACGACAAGGGAAGCGGAGCCGCCGACGGGAGCGTCCCCGCTCTCGGAAAGATGCTCGTCGAGTACTATCGTCTCCGAGGATGGAGCGCGGAGGGCGTGCCGACGAAGGAGAAGCTGGCGGAACTCGGGCTCGCCTGACCCGTTTCCGGGACACGAAACACAAGAGGGAGATATCCGTTATCCGGGTATCTCCCTCTTGTCGGGTACTTCATTACCTCTCGGGAAGCGACAAGAAGTCGACGCAGAAAAATGTGGGTCGCCGAAAGATTGTGTTTCGGAAATACAATCTACCGCGCTCTCTCCTGAAGCGCCGGGAGCCCCGATGTTTCCCGTTCCCGCTCTCCTTGCCCCCGGCAGATCTCCAC
>LVBO01000360.1 GCA_001604435.1 Synergistales bacterium Syner_01 | reverse complement strand
GTGTTCCGGTAGAAGATCTCTCCGTAACCGTTGAGCGAGTCGACGGCTTCCTGAATCCGCGCTCCCCCGCTGTCGTTGATCCCGACCACGGGACAGCCGGTGCTCATGGCCATGTCCATGATCTTGCAGATCTTCGCGGCGTGCATCTCCCCGAGCGATCCGCCGAGCACGGTGAAGTCCTGGCTGTAGACGTACACTTTGCGCCCTTCCACCAATCCCCACCCGATGACGACTCCGTCTCCGTCGAAGACGGTCTTCTCCAGTCCGAAGTTCACGCACCGGTGCCGGACGAATTCGTCCACTTCGATGAACGTCCCGGGGTCGAGCAACTTCTCTATCCGCTCGCGCGCCGTCCCCTTCCCCTTCTCGCGCTGCTTGGCGACCGCCTTCTCCCCGCCTCCGCCCTGCGCCTTCCCACGCTTCAGCAACAGCTCCTCGCAGAGCTCCTCTATCGTTCGCTGCGACATAAAAAAACCTCCTACCTTTCGCTGAGTTCCAGAAGAATACCGCCCGTGCTCTTCGGGTGAACGAATGCTATTTTCGCCCCTCCTGCGCCATAGCGGGGCGACTCGTCTATCAGCTTCATTCCCTTCGCTTTCATCTCCTCCAGGGCTTTTTCAAGATTGTCCACCCGGATGGCAAGATGATGGATACCCTCGCCTTTCTTTTCAATGAACTTGGCGACAGGACTCTCCTCGGAGGTTGCCTCCAGAAGTTCCACCTCGGTATCGCCGATGGGAAGAAATGCCGTCTTCACTTTCTGTTCCGCGACTTCTTCCACACCTGTACACTGAATACCGAGCGTCGACTGCCAAAAGGCAAGCGCCTCGTCGATTGATTTGACCGCGATTCCAATATGATCCACTACAGTAGGTTTCATGTGTATTGTTCTCCTTTCGATACTATTTACCGAATGAAACAGAAGCATACAGGATATCTTAACAGAAAAGCTGAAGAGAAACCTTCTTCGAGGAGGAGATTTTTGTATACATGTAGACCGACGACGCCAATATCACCACTTCGCCGTTCGGTGTTTTTCTCTGCGCCCTCTTTTTCATGCCGGCAAAGAGTGATATAGTATTCTTCAAGAACATGCAGAAGGGGGGCGTCAATGTGAGCCTGATTACATGCAAGCTGTGCGGGAGGTTGTACGACGCGACACGAGGAAAGATCTGTTCTCAGTGCCTTGATGAACTCGACGAATTATACCCCAGGGTGAGAGAGTTCATCCGGGATCATTCAAAAACTAATTTTAGCGTCGACAGTCTCGCCGAGGATATGGACGTGGACATTCTGAGAATGCAGTCTCTTGTGGATCTTGGATACCTTGACCGAGACGTTCCCGGGATATCCGGCGCAGACGAAGAAAAGAGAAAAAAAGAGGAGCTTCTGCAACAGCTGAAGGGCACGCTGAACACTTCAGCCCGGAGAGAGAGACAGACGGACGAAAAGTCACCTCGGATGTACGGGCAGGAGCGCTACGGAACAGGGAAAAAGAAGTAGAAACAGCCCCGGAAGGACCGGTTTTTTCCAGTGTTTCCACTGCTGCTTCGGAACATCTCATGAAGAGGTATGAAGCGCCCGGGACGACGTTTATCCGTTGTCCCGGGCTGAGTGTATCGATCTTCAAATATCGCGGTCAGCTCTTCAAATGGCCTGCTCTCCCGGACGGTAGATGAGCACCGAGCAGTGCGCATACCGCCCCACGTTCGAGGCCGTACTTCCAACCACAAGGCGCTCGAGGGTACTCTGCCCTCTGTACCCTATGACAACCAAGTGCATGTCGTGCTCCTTTGCATAGCTGATGATCACATCCGAGGGGTTTCCCTCCTTGACGACCATTGCGTAGTTC
>LVBO01000359.1 GCA_001604435.1 Synergistales bacterium Syner_01 | reverse complement strand
CTCCCTGGGGTCGGTTTATGCACTCATTGCCGTGGGATACTCTCTGGTTTATTCCGTTCTCCTCTTCTCCAACTTCGCACACGGAGGCTTTCTTGTCATCGGCGGCTATATCTGCTATGCGGCGCTTCGCACTCTCGACATCGGCATATGGATGGCGGGGGCGCTTTCTTTGTTCGGAGCCGGAGCGGCGGCCATTCTTACCGAACGGCTTGCCTACCGCCCGATCCGCGAACGTACGAATGTGACGCTCTATCTTCTTATCGCGTCGATGGGAATGAGCATCGTCATCGAAAACATCTTCGTCATCGTTGCGGGAGGACGCTTCCGCGCCCTTCCTCCGGTGATTCCCACCACCCCGGTGAACTTCTTCGGACTTGCGACAACAAGCGCGTTCGATCTTCTTTCGCTCGTTTCGGCCGTCGTTTTCCTGGGGGCTTTGCAGCTCTTCCTGTCGAAAACCCGATGGGGACTTGCCATAAGGGCTGCTGCGTACGATCTTCGAACGGCGGGTCTTATGGGGGTCAACGTCAACCGCTTGATCTCCATCGTCTTCTTCGTCGCGGGGGCGCTCGCCGCCGTTGGAGGCATCTTTCTCTCCGTCCGGTACACTCTGTATCCGCAGCTGGGCGCCATCACGATCAAGGCGTTTGTCGCGGCCGTTATCGGCGGCCTTGGTTCCCTCCCGGGGGCCGTGGTGGGCAGCCTCATCCTGGGACTCGCGGAGATGCTCACGGCAGGTTTCATATCGAGCCAGATGCGCGACCTCGTCGTCTTTTCCCTGCTGGTCGTCACCTTGCTTGTCAAGCCTACGGGGCTTTTCGGCAAGAGCGTCAGCGAGAAAGTGTAGGTGAGCGAAGACCATGTCAGGATATGCGGAAGGTATTATCATTCTTTTGTGCATCA
Organism: Synergistales bacterium Syner_01; assembly: GCA_001604435.1. GTDB lineage: Bacteria > Synergistota > Synergistia > Synergistales > Aminobacteriaceae > JAAYLU01. The sequence goes on along the minus strand of LVBO01000359.1, from coordinate 8,516 downwards.
ACGCCATCGCAGCCATGGGAGTCTCTCTCCTCACGGGATTCACGGGCATCTTCTCTTTGGGCCATGCTGCGTACATGGCGCTCGGAGCCTATACGTCGGCGATTCTTACAGTGCAGCACGGAGTGCATTTCTTTCCGGCGATTCTTCTCGGTGGAGTCGTTGCCGTCGCGCTTGCCTACTTTATCGGCGTTCCGACGCTCAAGCTCATGGGCGACTACTACGCCATCGCCTCCATCGGCCTCGGAGAGGCAATCAGGCTTATTCTTGAAAACTGGCAGTCCGTAACGAGAGGCGCCCGTGGATATCCGGGAATCGACCCGTATACTTCGCTTCCCATCGCCCTCGGATTCTTCGTCGTTCTGGCCCTGTTGATGTTCAACCTGATCAACAGCCGTTTCGGAAGAGCATGCAAAGCGTGCCGGGACGATTACATCGCCTCGTCGCTGCTCGGCTTCAACACGGCGCGTATACGAGTCGCCAGCCTTATGATCTCGGCTTTCTACTGCGGTGTCGCGGGAGCGCTCCTTGGCGGTTTTCTTTCTTTCATTCAGCCGGTCATGTTCGACATGCTCAAATCGACCGAGTTGACGGCGGTCGTCGTCTTCGGAGGCCTTGGTTCGATGAGCGGCTGTATCCTGGGAACGGCGGTCATCACGCTGGTTACAGAGCTTTTCCGTCCGATCTCCCAGTATCGAATGCTCATTTACGGGGCTGTCCTCGTGATCATCATGGTTCTTCGTCCGGAGGGCATCATGGGCAACCGTGAACTTCTCTCCTGGATCAAGGATCCTTTCAGGAGGCGGGCGGGATGAACGCGATCTTCGAACTTTCCGGCGTAACGAAAAACTTCGGCGGCGTGCGCGCCGTAAGCGATATGTCCTTCTCGATTCCGGAGGGCGAGCTGGCGGGCCTTATGGGGCCCAACGGAGCGGGCAAGACCACCATATTCAATCTCGTGACCGGCGTCTACGATCCCGACGAGGGGTCGATTCTCTTCCGCGGAGAGAACCTGGTTCCTTTGAAGACGTTCCACATCGTCCATAAGGGGATCGCCAGAACTTTTCAGAACCTGCGGCTTTTTCAGCGATCCTCGGTTCTTGAGAATGTCATGACCGCCGCTCAGCAGCATGTCCCCTACACATTTTTCGAGGGAATGACGCATCTCGGACGGTGGCGGGGCAAAGAGAGCGACATCCGGAAGAAGAGCATGGAGCTGCTCGAAAGGGTTGGCCTTGCCGACAGGGCGAATCAGGCCGCGGGGACGCTTCCGTACGGACATCAGCGGCGTCTGGAAATTGCCCGCGCGCTTGCGCTCGATCCGAAATTGCTGCTTCTCGACGAACCGGCGGCGGGAATGAACGCCGAAGAGGTTCTCTCTCTGAACGCCCTGATTCAGGCTATTCACAAGGATTTCAAACTGACGATCCTTGTCATCGAGCATCACATGGACCTCATCATGGAAATCTGCCCCCATATCGTGTGCATGAACTTCGGCGCGAAGATCGCCGAAGGAACGCCCGAGGAGATCCAGAACCACCCGGAAGTTCTCAAGGCATATCTCGGAGAGGAGGAAGAGGAATGAGCGAAACGATGATGAACGAGAAAAAAGCCCTCCTCGAAGTCCATGACCTCCATGTGAGTTACGGCGCCATCAAGGCTCTCTCCGGAGTTTCTCTGAAGGTTTTCGAAGGCGAGATCGTCAGCGTCATCGGCTCGAACGGCGCCGGCAAATCCACGTTGATGAACGCCATCATGGGCATGGTGCGGCGTGAAAAGGGAGAAATCCGCCTCGGCGACGCCAAGCTTGATTCGAGAAGTTTCAGAGTGGTGCAGCAGGGAATTTCACTCAGTCCCGAGGGCCGCAAGGTCTTCGCCCCGCTCACCGTTCTGGAGAATTTGAAGATGGGAGCCTTCCCGCGAGGCAATGACAAGCGGATCGAAGAGGATTACGAATGGGTCTTTTCCCTTTTCCCTCGTCTGAAGGAGCGGATCGCCCAGTACGCCGGAACGCTTTCGGGGGGGGAGCAGCAAATGCTCGCCATCGGCAGGGCGCTCATGTCCCGCCCGAAGGTGCTTCTCCTGGACGAACCGTCGCTCGGACTTGCCCCCATCATCATCAAGGATATCTTCAAGGAACTTCGCAGGATCAACAACGAAGGGGTCACCATACTGCTGGTTGAACAGAACGCCCGTCAGGCGCTTCTGCTCTCCCATCGCGGATATGTGATTCAGACCGGATGCCTGGTTACCGAAGGCCCTTCGGAGGAGCTTCTTGCGAATGCGGACATCAAGGCGGCCTATCTCGGCGGATCCCACGCCAAGGGCAAGACGACGCAAGCGCTCGCCTGATTCTTATTTTTCGGAGAAATGGAAAAGCGCCCGGTTTTTCGAGAAACCGGGTGTTTTTTTCGACTATAAACTTGACAATATTAGTAGGATATAGTACTCTGTGGTCAGTTCAGAGCAGGGGAAGTGGTGGGAATTAAACTCTCGACAAAAACTCGCTATGGTCTTCGCGCCTTGCTCTACATGGCCGAACGGTACGACGGGCAGCGGACTGTGCCCGTCGGCGAAATCGCCAAGGAGCAGGAAGTTTCCGAGAAGTATCTTGAACAGCTCTTCCTCAAGCTCAGGCGCAGCAAGCTGATACGGAGCGTCCGGGGAGCGCAGGGGGGCTATATGCTCGGCAGGCCGCCCGAGGATATTACTATCGCATGTGTAGTGGATTCTCTTGAAGGCGATATTACCTTTGCCGACTGCCTTTTACCGGGCGGATGCAGAAATCAGGGAACTTGCCCGACGCATGAACTCTGGAGTCGTCTGAAGGGGAGTATCGACGAGATCCTGGAGGATACCACGCTCGCGGATCTTTTGAAAAATGCAGCGACGAACCCTGCCGGAGAAGGATCCGGCAAGGGATGCTGTTCAAGCAAATAAAAGGGGGAAAAAAGAATGTCCAGACAGGTCTATCTTGATTACGCCGCTACTACGTTTACGGCGCCGGAAGTAGTCTCCGCGATGACCCCGTACTTTACGCAGTCGTTCGGCAATCCTTCGTCCATTTATTCTTTTTCCGAGAGCAATCGCAAGGCGATGGCTGCGGCCAAACAGCAGACGGCGGATGTTCTCGGCGCGGCGAAGGAGGAAATTTTCTTCACGAGCGGCGGCACCGAAGCCGACAATTGGGCTCTTAAAGGGGTAGCGTGGAGAAACCGTTCGAAGGGAAACCATATTATTACGACGAAGATCGAACACCATGCCGTGCTGCATACGGCTCAGTTTCTTCAGGAGAACGGGTTTGAAGTGACGTTCCTCGACGTGGACGCCGAAGGCAGGGTACGTCTGGAGGACCTTATAAAAGCGGTAACGGACAAGACGATACTGATTTCGGTGATGTTCGCCAACAACGAAATCGGTACCATCCAGCCTATAGCCGAGATAGGCGCATTCTGCAGGGAGAAGGGGATCGTCTTCCACACGGACGCCGTCCAGGCGGTCGCCCACGTCCCCATCGACGTGAAGGCGATGAATATCGATCTGCTTTCCCTTTCCGCCCATAAGTTCTACGGCCCCAAGGGAGTCGGCGCGCTTTATGTTCGTAAAGGAATAAAAATAGACAACTTCATGCACGGAGGCGGTCAGGAACGCGGTAAGCGCGCAACCACGGAGAATGTGGCCGGTATCGTAGGTCTCGGCGCGGCGATCGAGCTGACGGCGTCAAGAATGATTGAGGCCTCTTCCCGCGTCGGAAAACTCCGCAACATGCTGATCGACGGTGTGATGCACGTCATTCCGCACGCGAAGCTCAACGGCGCTCCCGTCGGCGAACGGCTTCCGAACAACTCGAATTTCAGCTTTATCGGAATCGAAGGCGAGACGCTTCTGCTCGACCTCGATGGAGCGGGAATCTACGCCTCCACCGGCAGCGCCTGTTCCTCCGGATCCCTGGACCCCTCGCACGTGCTCATGGCGATCGGCCTTTCCCATGAACAGGCGCACGGTTCGCTCCGCATGACGCTCGGGGAGGAGACGTCGGAAGAGGATATACGTTATGTTCTCTCCGTGCTTCCGGGGATCGTGGAGCGTCGGCGCGCCATGTCGCCCCTCTGGGAAGACTTTCTGAAGAACACGCAAGGAGGAAAATAACGCTATGTACAGCGAAAAAGTATTGGATCACTTCCAAAATCCGCGCAACGTCGGCGAAATCGAGAATCCGGACGGGGTAGGTCAGGCTGGAAACCCGAAGTGCGGCGATATTATGAAAATATACCTTCGCGTGGAGAACGAGATCATCGCCGATATCAAGTTCAAGACGTTCGGATGCGCCTCAGCGATCGCATCCTCGAGCATGGCGACCGAACTTGTGAAGGGGCGGAATATCGACGAGGCGTGGAGTCTTACGAACAGCGCGGTTGCGGAGGCCCTCGACGGGTTGCCTCCTGTGAAGATGCACTGTTCCGTCCTTGCCGAGGAGGCCATCCACGCCGCCATCAACGATTATCGCAGACGGAAGGGGCTGCCGGTGCTCGAGGGCAAGGAGTACGATCACGAGCATGACCACGCTCATCATCACTGAGCCGTGAACGAGGCCGTCCATCGCTGCCCGTGGCCCGGGACCGATCCCCTCTACATCGCTTATCACGATGAAGAGTGGGGCGTTCCCGTCCGCGACGACGCGACGCTTTTCGAATTTCTCCTTTTGGAAGGGGCGCAAGCCGGTCTTTCGTGGATTACCGTCCTCCGGAAACGCGAAGCCTACAGAACCGCGTTCGACGGTTTCGATCCGGAGAGGATCGCCGGGTACGACGAGCAAAAAATCGGAGAGCTGATGCGGAACGAGGGTATCATTCGGAACAGACGGAAGATAGAAGGCGCCGTGGGCAACGCGCGCGCTTTCCTCCGGATCAGGGATCGGAAAGGCTCTTTTTCGGCGTACCTGTGGGATTTTCTCGACGGGGAGCCGATCGTCAACAGATGGAAGACTATGGAAGACGTGCCGGCTGTTACCCCTCTCGCGGAGAGAATAAGCGCGTGCATGAAGAAAGAGGGATTCGTCTTCTTCGGTCCCGTGATTTGCTACGCGCATATGCAGGCGACGGGAATGGTGAACGACCACCTGACGAGCTGTTTTCGCCATCCCGAAGCCGGGTTTTGAAGCGGGAAAGATGAACGAAAAGGGAGACCTTCCGTCATCTTCCCCGCTTCTTTTTCAGCCTAACGAAGGCCTTCGAACGGGCCGCGCCAGCGCATCTCCGTCTGCGAGAAGGAGGGTTCCGCAAGATCGGCCTTCCTTGAAGCGGAGAAACCTTCGAACGGTCCTCTCCAGCTGACCGAGAACATATCGTCGAGATGACGATCATTTCTTCTGAAGACCTTTTTTTCCGTTTCCATCGCCGCTGTGAATCCGTACTTTCCTGTCATTGCACACACTCCCTTCAAAATTTTAAAAAGACGCGGAGTAGAATCACTTCCCAATAAAAAAACCGGGGGCCCCCAGAAAGGCGGCCCCCGGTTCCGGTTTTAGGTGTACGGCTTATGCGCCGAACCCACCGGAAGGGGGACCGCCGATAATGAGAAGTACGAGGACGAGCACAAGAATGGAAATCCGAGTTTGGTCCATTTTCAGTACGTTCATCATAAAGGTCTCCTTTCCGGTGAAGTGTCTATCAAATATTGATAGGGATATTACATCGCTCGCGCCCTTCTGTCAAGTACTTGTTTTCTGTCTTTTTGCATAAATTTGATGTCTTTCGATGAATAGCGCGGCCACCAAGGAACAGCGTCGGCGAGCGCGGGGCTCGCCGGCGCTGCTGTTCTACTCTCTTACCGGAAGACCGGGTTTGAGCATAAAGTCGCCATAGGCTTCGACAAGATGTTCGTGCCGGTCGAGTCCTTCCAGTTCATCCTCGGACGAGACCCGGAGTCCTATCGTCGCTTTGATTGCGGAGAAGAGGGCGAACGACATGGAGAGTGTCCAGAGGGCGATGGCCGCAACGCCGAGAAGCTGCACCGAAAGCAGAGAGAATCCTCCGCCGTAAAGGAGCCCTCCATCGGCCGCGAAAACACCGGTGAGGATCGTTCCGGTCGCCCCGCACACGCCGTGAACTCCTATAGCGCCCACAGGGTCGTCTATCTTGAGTACTTTCTCGATGAACTCTATGCCGAAGACCAACGCAATCGAGGCGGCAACGCCTATGAGAACGGCCCCGAGAGGCGTAACGGAGGCGCAGCCGGCGGTGATCGCCACCAGTCCGCCAAGGACTCCGTTGAGCGTCATGCTCACGTCGGGACGACCGTACTTGATCCACGTGATGAACATGACGGATACCGCCGATGCGGCCGCAGCCAGATTCGTGGTGACTGCGATGAGCCCGATGGAGGAATCCGTTCCGGAAAGAGAGCTTCCCGGGTTGAAACCGAACCAGCCGAACCAGAGGATGAAAACACCGAGGGCTCCGAGGGTGAGGCTATGCCCCGGAATTGCGCGTGCTTTCCCTTCCGCGTCGAACTTCCCCATCCGGGGGCCGAGGAGGCTTGCTCCTGCAAGTGCGGCCCAACCGCCCACGGAGTGGACGACGGAGCTTCCGGCGAAGTCGACGAACCCTTTTTCGCTCAGCCATCCTCCGCCCCAAGCCCGATGTCCTCGAATAGGATAAGAGCGTTTCTTTAAATTTAGGTAAACGATGTCTTTTAAAAAAGAAACGGGGAGAATATTTCTCCCCAAGTTCTTGTTAATATTTTTGATTTGCGGTGTCTCAGGAGGCGATTCAGACGGGTTTGTTGCTCGCGGTGACTCTTCGGAAGCGGTGTACGGTGGCCGGCCAATCGTTCAGAAGCGCGGCCGCGACGGCGCTGCCGGTGAAGCGGGCGTGCTTTTCAAGAAGAAGCAACATCGACTCTTCGTCCTCAGGGGCGATATCTTCCAACAAGACCGAGGGAGTGTGGCAGCGCGCCTCCAGATCGTCGTCTTCGTCAAGAATATAGACGACGCCCCCACCCATTCCCGCTCCGAAGTTACGCCCGACGGAGCCGAGAATCATCACTGTTCCTCCGGTCATATATTCGCAGCCGTGATTTCCGATTCCCTCCGCTACCGCCAGAGCGCCGCTGTTGCGCACGGCGAAACGCTCGCCGCACGAGCCCCGAAGATACGCCTCGCCGGAGGTTGCTCCGTAGAGAACTGTATTGCCCGCTATCGCGTTTTCACGGAGCGATAGGGGAGAATTTTCATGGGGGCGTACTATGAGAACTCCTCCGGAAAGTCCTTTCCCGAGATAGTCGTTCGCGGCGCCTTCCAGACGAAGTGTTATGCCGCGAGCGCAGAAAGCTCCGAAACTCTGTCCCGCTGTTCCGGAAAAAGAGAACTCCAGAGGCTTCTTCAGAGGGAGCCTCCTCTTGCGCTCGAGATGTCCCGAGACCATCGAACCCACGGCCCTGTTGGTATTGTCGACCGTGTGGATTTTATCGTTCTTTTCCCCCGTGAGCAGCCATTTTTCGGCGCCTGCGATCAGCTCCTGATCAAGGGCGCCTTTCAGCGAGAAGGGGAGAAACGCTTTATGCCGGCGAGCTATTCGTGCGGGGAGATCCGGCGCGTAAAGCAGCGGATTCAGGTTCAACGAAACTTCCTTTCCCCGAAGATCGGGAATAACCTCCAAGCGATCCGTCCTTCCGACGAGTTCCTCGAAACGACGAAAGCCCGTTTCCGCCATGATCTCCCGGATTTCACGAGCGAGGAAACGGAAGAACGTCTCCACATCCTCGGCGCGGCCCGCGAAACGGGAGCGCAGCTCCTTGTCCTGCGTTGCGATGCCCGCTGGGCAGCGGTTGCGGTGGCACTGACGGCAGAGGACGCAGCCGCAGATCGCCATCGCGGCGGTCGTGAAGCCGAACTCCTCGGCCCCGAGCATCGCGGCCAGGACAACGTCCCTCCCCGTCATCATACGTCCTTCCACCTGGAGCGCGACGCGTCCGCGCAGATCGTTCAGCAGCAGCGTCTGTTGCGTTTCGGCAAGCCCGATCTCCCACGGCATTCCCACATACTTCATCGAACTCAGGGGGGCGGCTCCGGTACCCCCGTCGTGACTGCACAGCGAAATGACGTCCGACCGCGCCTTGGCCACCCCCGCCGCGATCGTCCCTATGCCGGCTCTGCATGCGAGCTTCACGTTGATGCGCGCGGAGGGGTTCACGTTCCGCAAATCGTATATCAACTGCGCCAGATCCTCTATAGAATAGATGTCGTGATGCGGCGGCGGCGATATCAGATTCGTTCCCGGAGCAGTGTGTCGAAGTTCCGCTATTTCCGGCGTGACCTTCGAGCCGGGGAGGTATCCCCCCTCTCCTGGTTTCGCCCCCTGCGCCATCTTGATCTGAAGCTCCTCGGCATGAACAAGGTAGGAGAGCGTAACGCCGAATCGTCCCGATGCGATCTGCCGGGTGGCGCTTTTCGTCGAACTCTCCTTCGGCGAGGTGTTCCTGGCCGGATTCTCACCACCCTCGCCGCTGTTGCTTCTTCC
>LVBO01000358.1 GCA_001604435.1 Synergistales bacterium Syner_01 | reverse complement strand
GCCGCATCCTCCCGCCTGAAACGGGGCTCCACCGCGGCGCGCACTTCAGCGACGTCGCGTTCAATTCTCTCGTTCTGCCACTCGTTATAGACCCTCAGTATTTCCGCAGGAATCAGTTCCAAATGCCGACGGACATAGTACGGACCGCTCCGCTCTCCGAAGTAGGATGCGAAGGCTTCGTCAAGCTTCTCCGGCGCGAGCAGACCGATCCAGAATCCGGAGAAGACCACTGTCGGGCGATGCGCCAGCACTGCTTCGACCGCCGACGTGGAGCCGGCGCAGACGAGTGTCGCCCATTCGAACCAGCGCCGAGGGTCGGTCTGCGTCCCGATGATCCGAAGATACCGCTCTCTCGCCGCAACATTGGCCTTCACGGCCATCAGGCGGAAATTCCACGTTCTCCACCCTCCGCCGACGAAGGCGATCTCGAGCGACGGGATGGATTTTTTCAACGTCGGCGCCTCCTGCAACAGCTTCAAGGGCCCGGCGGACTTGTATCCGCTTATCCTGCCGAAGCAGAGAATCCTGAACGGGTCGCGCGGAGGAATCGGCGTCGGGGTAAGCAATCCGGTGAGAGGACGCTGGAAGAGAAATTTCGGGAACGGCGTCGGGATTTCCTCGAGCTTCTCCAGAAGCGGCGGCTCGGCGGAGAGCCACGCGTCGCTCCAGCGCACCAAGGAATCGACGTCGCGTCCCTTCTTGTCGGTCTTTTCAAGGTCGTCCAGAAAGAAGGTGAAGATTTTCGCCCCCGTCGCTCGTTTGAGTCGCACCGCAAGGGGGAAGGATCGCCTGGAATCGGTGACCAGGACGTCCGGCGCGAACTCCCGCGCCTTCCTGTCGAACCAGAAGTTTCCGACCGTCGGGGAGGGAACGGAGATCACCTCGACGCCGAAAGCGCGAAGGCGGGATTGAAATCCCTTGCCGCCCCACCGTCCGAGGACGGCGACCCGATGCCCTCCTTCACTGAGAGCGGAAGCAAGGTGAAACACAAACGACGTGACGCCGTCGACGATCATGGCGTCCGAGCAAAAAAGTATGTTCATCCGAGAAAGGAGCTCCTTTTATCGGCGCGAAGGCGCCGCGCGTCTATTTTCCGTTGTCTTTTCCCGATTCTCCCCACCGTTCGACGATCCACTCCGCCGCCCGTCGCGCCTCGTTGAGAACGGGGCCGTCGGCGTGGAGCGACGCGCCCCCTGCGGATGAGCGCCGCAACGCGCGAGGCTGCATCTCCTTCAGAAATCCACGGCGTTCCAGTACGTCGAAGAGGGCGTCGAAACGCGGTTTTCCCCAGAGAAGCCCCGGCGGGAGGAGTTTTCTTCGAACAAGCCACGCCGTGAGATCCTGCAACGCGACGCGGAGCTTCCCCTTCCTGTCGGTCCGCAGAAGAAAGACCTCTCTCCCGGCGGTGATAGCCTCGGAGACCATCGAGACGGAATCCTCGGTGACGAAGAGTCGCGAGCAGAGCCCGAGCATTCCGGCGACCGGGTTGAATTCATCCCGCGACGCGAGGAGAAGCATACGGACGTGAGAGCGCCCGGCCGCAAGCCGCGTCAGCGCTTCCTCCGCCTCGGGCGTGGTCCGCCGCGACGTGGTGATGTAGAGATCCGCTTCTTCTTTCGCGGCGGCGGAGAAGATAGGGGCGATCGTACGCCGCACCCAGTCCGCCGTGACGGCGTAGTTGGCGTCGTCCCCTCCGACGAGGAGCCCCCACCGTCGCTCCGCGCTCTCCACGGGAGGATAGAGTTCGGCAAGCTCCCACCCTTTCCGCTCCAGTTCGTCGGGGAAGATCGCGTTGGGCGCGCCCAGGGTCGCCAGCAGGTTGGGAGTGAGCTTCGGGCGGTCGTGCGCCGGGACCACGGCGAAATCGAAGGGCGCCGTGCCGAGCGCCGAGGGCGTCATCAGAACGCACGACTTGCCCCGCGTCATCTTCGCGAGCGCGAGAGCGAACGGCGCGGCGCTCCCTCCCGCGGCGAGGAAGAGCGCGTCCTTGCCGGTGAGCTTGCGGGAGGCGAGTTCGCGCTTCATCGTGTCGAAAAGCGCGGAACCTCCCGTCTCGTCCAGCCAGACAAGGATGTCGCAAGAGTTCATCTTCGGCAGTCGGCGCCCTTTCACCTTGAGCAGCTCCACCCGCCGTTTTCCCGTGATCCTCGGAACGTCGATCTCGACGATGTCGGCGCCGGTGAAGCGCGAGAGCCACCCGGCGATGCCCCTGCTTTGCGAAAGGTGTCCGCGTATCGAGTCGCTCAGAATAAAGACGAGCAAGGGGCCGGACGCCCGCCCATGCGCCGGGCGCTGCTGCGGGACGTCCTGCGTATCGCGGGAGAAGGCTTCCTTCGCTTCGCCGATGGACATAAGACTAGACTCCCTTCGCCGACGGCAGGACGGCGTTCACCGCTTCGTTCGAGCACACGGTACTCTTCGCTTCGTTCGAGCACACGGCCAGCCGGACCGCCTCCAGGTCCTCCTGCGTGTCGACGCTTGTACCCTTTCGCTCCGCCCCGGTGACCGCGACCTTCATCGAGTAGCCGTGCTCCATGATTTTCAGCTGTTCCAGCGACTCCGCCAACGAGAGCGGCGTCGGAGGGAGGGAGACGAAGATGTTTAAAAAGTCCCTCCGGAAGCCGTAGATGCCGATATGCTCGTATACCGGGACGGTGTCGGCGCTGGAACGAATGAACGGGATGGGGTATCTGCTGAAGTAGAGTGCGAAACCGCGAAGATCCCGCACCACCTTCACCACGGAGGGATCTTCGAGCATCGAGCGCTCCGTTATGGGAACGCAGAGCGTCGAGGAGAGCGCCGAGTCGTCGTCCAGAAGCGCTTGCGCGACTTCATCCACCATGAGGGGGTCGAGCAGCGGCTCGTCCCCCTGGATGTTCAGCACGATATCGCCCTCGTACTTTTCCGCCGCCTCGGCGACCCGGCACGTCCCGTTGGGGTGGTCGGACGAGGTGAGCGCCGCCTCACCGCCGAACGAGCGGACCTCTTCGAGAATCCGCTCGTCGTCGGTGGCCACGACAAGACGGTCGAGCAGCGGCGAGAGGACTGCGCGTTCGTAGACTCTCCGGATGAGCGTCTTCCCGCATATATCCGCCAGAGGTTTGCCGGGAAGACGCGTCGAGGCGTAGCGGGCGGGGATCACGCCGAGAATTTTCATGGCTTCGCGACGGTTTCCCCGTTCCCGAACGACACGGCGGAAATGCCGCACTTCCGCGCGCGGGAGAGAATCTTCTCCCGGTCGACGGGCTGCACTTCACCGACGATCCATTCGCGCATCGCCTTCCCCTCGGGAGTATGCTGCGCGTAGCTCATGAAACCGAGCGAAATGCCCAGAGCGCCCGCGACTTTCCATGCAAGGACGGGCCAGACTTGCCCGATGTCGCCGATGACGGGGATGCTCCCCTCGTGGCGCGCGAAGGCGGACATCTCCATCCTGAAGGGAATTTTGGAGATCTTCGTCTTCGGCAACCCCTGGTTGATGGCCTCCTGAATCAGCGAGCCACCCGTTTCCAGGTCGCGCGCCTTGCGGAGGTTCTCGTCGAGGTCGATACGGATGAGCGTCTTGCCGCGCAGAGAGTAGACGGGGAGCCCTTTCCACCACGACCAGATGCCGTGGCCGGTATAGCACTCGAAGGGACCGTCGTGAATCTCCTGCGTGAGGGCGACCGCCGATTCAATGATGACGTCGGCCGACTCGAGCATCGCCGCGATGCGCCGGGAGCGCTCGAAGACGGAGATGCTGTCGCCGATGGCCATGCCGATGTGACCGCTCCCGACCATCTGCGGGATGCTCACCAGCACGGGAAGTCCCAGGGCCGCTCCCGCGCCGAGCATGGTCCGCCGGTCGGAGCCCCACCCCGCCACGGTCTCGAAGGGAAGTCCCAGCGCCTTGCAGAGCACGAGAATCTCGCCTGCGAGGTTCTCGTTCCGCAGCCCCATCGGGTACGCCATGTTCCCCGCCGCCTTGACGACGAGACGCCCCTCGGCGCGCTCCCCCTTCGCCAGCAGATCCTCGTCGAGGACCATCTCCGCGCGAAGCGCGTTCATCCGCTCCTCGTCGAGCTGCGTGAATTCGAAGACGTCGCCGCGGGGCATGAAACGCTCCTCTAACCCGAGAGCCGATGCGCTGCACATCTTCACCATATCGAGCGCGCCGCCCATCTCGTGGCCGACGACCGCCGAACTCGTGGTGACGCCGTCGACGAGCCCCTTCTCCATCAACTCGGCGATGAGCGTCGTCACGCCCTCGTGGATGTTCGGGCCGCTGCCCGTGGCGACGACGACCTTTCCGCCGCGCCGCTTGGCCTCGACGATCTTTTCGGCAGCCGCGTCGAGACTCTCTCTGGAGCGGTCGTCAAGACCGCGGTAAAACTCGTTCAGAAGCTGTTCGTTGATTGTCATCGCAGTATCACTCCGTTTATCTCGTCTGCCGAAAACCGCGCCGCGCCTCCGGAAGAGCGGAAGTAACGCTCCGCGCTCTCGCGGACCGCAGCGCGACGCTCCGGCTTCATACTCGCTTCCCAGTGCGCCGCAATCTCCGAGGCGTCCCCTACCGGGGTTGCGATACTCAGAGATCCCAGATCTTTCGCCGCCTCGACGAAATCCCTCATGTAAGGACCGTGGGAGAGCGGCGTCCCGAAGGCCGCAGGTTCGAGGATGTTCTGTCCGCCCTTGTCCACGAGACTTCCTCCGATGAACGCGGCGTCGACGACGCCGTACAGGTCGAAGAGCACACCGATTCGATCCACCACCACGATATCCGGCCTTGAGGATGCCGTCCGCCGCTCCACATCCGAAAGCAAAGCGCTCGGCGCAACCTCCGAAGCCAGTGCACGGACGCCCTCCGCTCGTTCCGGATGCCTCGGCGCGATCACCAGACGAGCGGAGGGAAAGCTGCGGCGAACGCTTTTGAAGGCGTGGAGCACCATCTCCTCCTCCCCTTCATGGGTGCTTCCGGCGAGGAAGAGCGGCTCCCGCTCCGAGGGCGTCGTCGCGTCGCCGTGCGGAGAATGCCCCTGCCGAGCGCCGAAAAGGGCTTCGAGAGGCCCGAGATGCGCATTTCTCCTGCGAAGCAAGAGAGCGTCCACCTTGCAGTCCCCGGTGACACGAACCCTCTCCGCGGGAACGCCGAGGGAGAGCAACGTCTCTTTGTCGGTCTCCGAACGGACGAGGAGCAGGGTGAAACAATCATACACCATTCTCCAGAAAGATGGATGCTTCCGCATCGTGCGGGCGGTGCGCTCCGAAAAGCGGCCGTTCACGAGAAACGCCGGGACGCCCCTTCGGGCGAGCGAAAAGAGCATGTTCGGCCAGATCTCCGTCTCCATGACCGCGTACCCTCTCGGCCTGATCGCGTCGAGAGCGCGGTTCACGATGCACGGAATATCCCACGGATAGTAGATGTGCCGCTCGAAAAGGCCGCCCGCCAGACGGTAGGCCATCTCCTTCCCGGTCGTCGTCGTCGTGGAGAGGAGGATAGGCAAGAGATTCTTCTCCCCTTCGGCGGGGCGCAACGCGTCCAGCAGAGGCCACGCCGACTGCGCCTCCCCGACGGAGACCGCGTGAATCCAGAGCTGGCCTCCAGCGAACGAACGGCGCTTCTCTTCCGAAAAGACGCCTCTGCGCTCGTCCAGCCCCTCCGTGTACTTCCGGAGAAGCCACGGGTACAGGAGAGGGTAGGCCGCGGAGGTACAGGCTCTGTAGAGCCCCTTTCCCGCTCTCCTGGAAAGAGAATCCGTACCCAGCTCAGGCCACCCCCGCCTGGAGCAGCTCGTGAAGGTGCAGAATGCCCACGGGGCGCTTCCCCTCCACCACGATGATGGCGGAGATCTCCCGCCGTTCCATCACGCGCACCGCTTCGACGGCGAGCTTGTCCGGCTGGATGATCAGCGGATTTCTCGTCATGACGCTTCCCACCTCCAGCGAGAGACACTCCACCCCTCTCGAACCGATGAGCCGCCGCAGGTCGCCGTCGGTGAAGACGCCCGCGATCTCTCCCTGTTCATCGACGATGATCGTCGCGCCGTACCCCTTGCTCGTCATCTCGAAGAGCGCGTCGCTCACGGAGACGTTCATGCCGACGAGCGGCAGCTTTTCGCCCGTTCCCATGACGTCGCCCACCCTCGTAAGGAGCCTGCGTCCAAGCGCGCCCCCCGGATGGAAGAGAGCGAAGTCCTCCGGCCGGAGGCCCCGAAGCTCCGTCACCATCCCGGCCAGCGCGTCGCCGAGCGCGAGCTGCAACGTCGTGCTGCACAAGGGGGCGAGATTGAGCGCGTCCTGCTCGCGCTCTCCCGGTTCGAGGGGCGTCACGCACGCGGCGATGCCCGCCTCGGAACGCACCGAGGAGTCGAGCACGGCGTCGGCGTTCTTCGCCAGGGGAGAGTGCATCCCTCCGGTGATAGCGATAATCGGCGCGCCGAGGCGTTTGAAGTGCGGCAGCAGCGAGACGACCTCCGCCGTGGTCCCGCTGTTGCTGATGAAGAGCGCCGCGTCGTCGCGGCAGACCATGCCGAGGTCGCCGTGCGACCCTTCGGCGGCGTGGAGGAAGAAGGAAGGCGTTCCCAGGGAGGCGAGCGTCGCCGCGATTTTCCGCCCGATGATCCCCGACTTGCCCATTCCCACCACAACGAGTCTGCCGGTGCAGGAGTGTACGATCCGCGCGGCCTTCACCAGCTCCATGCCCGTTCGCTGCGCGGCTCTCTCGATCTCGGCCGCCTCGGCGCGCAGAATCCCTTTTCCCGCTTCAAGAAGTTCGATGTCGGAGAGACATCGCCCTTCGCGTTCCCACGGAAGGCAAAACATCTCAGCGTCCCCCTTCGCCTTCGGGAGCGGCTTCGTCGGCCCACTCCAGAGAGGCGTGTCCGAATCGTTCGCGGACGAAGGCGTGCAGTTCGGCGAGCTGTTCGAGGAGGAAACGCATCTTCTTCAGCGGGACGAGGTTCGGACCGTCGCTCTTCGCCTTTTCCGGGCGGGGGTGCGTCTCCAGGAAAAGCGCGTCGATCCCTGCCGCGACGGCGCTCCTGGCGAGCGTGAGGACGAAACGTCTGTCGCCGCCGCTCGCTCCGCCCGCTGCGCCGGGCATCTGGACGCTGTGCGTCGCGTCGAAGACGACCGGGCACCCGAGGGCGCGCATGAGAGGCAGGGAGCGCATATCCACCACGAGCTGGCCGTACCCCATGAAGGTGCCGCGCTCGCAGAGCGTCAAGCCGGAGCACCCGCCCTGGCGGCACTTCTCCACCACGTGTTTCATATCGCCGGGGGCCAGAAACTGCGCTTTTTTCACGTTGAGCGGCTTTCCGGTCGCGGCTGCGGCGAGCAGAAGATCGGTTTGACGGCAGAGGAACGCCGGAATCTGCAGGACGTCGACGGCGCGCGCCGCGGGCTCTGCCTGCCATGATTCGTGAATATCCGTGAGCACCGGGACCGACGCTTTGCGGCGTATCTCCGCGAGCTGCTCAAGGCCGGATTCGAGCCCCGGACCGCGAAAACCGGACAGCGAGGTGCGGTTCGCCTTGTCGAAGGAGGCCTTGAAGATATAACGCACACCGAGGGACGCGCAGATGTCCCGTACCGTTTCGGCGATCTCGAGCCCCAATTCGGAAGTCTCCAGTGAGCACGGACCGGCGATGAGCGTCAGCTCCCCTTTCCCTATCGGAAAATCCCACCGTTTCTCGGGCGAGGTATCCGCTATGCGGACGACCGCGTCCGCGCAAAGGCCCGTTTCATCGGAAGCGTGAAAGCGCTCCGAGGCGCATGAAGAAGCATTCACTGCAGCATCATCTCCTGATTCTCAATAATCAACCCGCAAGACAGTTACGGACGCCTTCCTTCGGACGCGCCCCAGCGTTCAGCGAGCGTTTCATACAGACGGACCCGAAGTTCCCACCCCATCCTGGAGGCCGCGTACTCCACGACCTTGTCCAGGGCTCCCGGTCCCCCCAGCCGCGCCATTCCTTCGGCTGCCATACGCAAGCGGAGCGGTTCGTCCATGAGGATGCGCACCGCGGCTTCCGCAAGCGCCCGCGGCTCCGGGGGGACAAGGACCTCGGACTCGCCGAGGAGTTTTTTTTGGACGAACTTCCCCTTCTCTTCGATGGAGACCACGGGAACTCCCATTCCGGCGCACACCTGATTCGCGGTCCCTCCGAGCCCGACGAGAAGATGCGCGCTTCCGGCAACCGCCGGAAGCGGACCGAAGAAGAAGCGGATTTCGCAGGTTCCTTTCCGCACTCCCGGGTCGCCTTCTTCTCCGTACGCGGTCCACCGCCCTTCCTCCGTCGCGGGAACGCCTTCGCAGGCGTTCAACAGCTTTTCCATGTCGAGGGTGGGCGCGACGACCATAAGGTACGACGCCCCCTCCGGCAGCATCGCGTGTATGCGTTCCACGGCCTGCAACAAAAGCACCAGGTCGTCGTACGCACGCCGTCTGCTCCCGGGAAGAAGAAGAATTCTCGGAACGTCCTCCCTTCCCCAGGAAACCGACTCGATAGTATTATCACATGTAATGTCCATTATGGGATTGCCGTCGAAGCATGCGAGA
>LVBO01000357.1 GCA_001604435.1 Synergistales bacterium Syner_01 | reverse complement strand
GAACAGGGATGGGAACAGTGCCTCCAGCGTCGACTTCGCATAATCTCTGGCTTCGCATAATAGCTCATCTCCGAGCGCAATCGTTCGCGATTTCCGAAGAAGCGGATGAACTCACGGTCCAATCCGTTTTCGGCCGCCACGCCGGAGAGTTCCATCTTCACCCCTTGATGCGTGGAAGGATCCTTGCCTCTTGCAAAAAGCGTTGCTTTCGCCGCATGAAACAGCGCGTAGTAGAGGTGATCGTTCGCCATCACAGCCTCGTTCCGTTCGATCATGAGCACGCACCCGTTCAAATGGCCGAGGGAGACGTGGAGGGCTTTGCGAACGAGCACCTCCCTGATTTCGGGAGAATCGTTCGCTCCCGTGAGCGTTTTCACCATCATTTCGGCGTCCACCCCCGTCTTTGAAACAGCACAACGTTTTTTTCCAGCAAACGAGAGACGAAGCCCGTGCAAAAATCGATCTCACGGGAAAGCCTCTCTTCGCTCCATATCAGAAGGGAGACGGGCATAGCGAGTTCTCTCGCCATAGAAAATTCGAGATCGTCGCAGTCGGAGGCGATGCCGTCGGTATTCCGGTCGTAGCGTTTCTTTCCCGTCTCGGTCAGGATAACGGCAACGTCCACGTCGGATTCCGCATGATTCGTCCCGGCCGCACAGGAGCCGTACAACCAGACGGCGAGCAGATCGTCCCCGAAAAGAGTTTCAAGCGCACCGGCGAATTGTTCGCACCGACGACGGATTTTGTCGTCTCTTCTGCTCGTCCACGACGCGTCCATCGCGGCGGATGAACACATAGGCGAGCGGTTTGTCACGACAGGCATTGCCGCGCCCCCTTTCCAGAAATTTCCTGCGAACCTTGATCAGTTTATTATACACTGCGCGCTCTTCGAGCATCGAAAAGACCCAAGAAGGCGCGCCCCTACTTCCAATACCCCCTGTGGACGGCGACGATCTCCTCCCGGAGCGCTTCGTCGGCGACGGGGCCGATGATCTGGATTTTCTTCTGTCCCCTAGCGACGATCTCGCGGGAAGGGAGGTCGAAGGTGGGGTTGTCCTCGTGCGAGCCGGTGAGTTCGAGGAGCTGCTTCTCGGCGATGCCGAAGACCACATGCCCCACGTTTCCCCAGTAGATCGCGCCGACGCACATGCAGCACGGCTCGGCGGTGGTGTAGAGGGTGCACTCCCACAGGAACTCCTTCGAATACTTCTTGCTTGCCAGCCGCATGACGGCGGTCTCCGCGTGCCCGGTGCAGTCCCGCTCCGTGACCTCGATGTTTCCCGATTCGACGAGGATGTTTCCGTCTTTGTCGGCCAGCAGCGCGCCGAAGGGGTGGTTTCCCGCGGCGACGGCTTCCTTGGATATCTCGACGCACCGTCTCAGAAGCGTTTCGTGCGATGTGCCCATCTTTTCCCTCCTCAAGTAAAACGAGGGGAGCGCGCGGCTCCCCTCGATATGCGGTTCGAACGATTGGTCGCGTGTCTCATAAGGAGACGACCGGCGAACACAAGCGAAGCGAGTAAGGAGCTGTTTCGGTCGTTTGCGTTCCCGTTGCGAAGCGGAACGGCGGAGTGCGCATGCACCTGGCGCTAGGTGCGCATCTCGCGGTTGAACGGCTTGCCCAGCGCCGTGGGGCCCAGCAGCAG
>LVBO01000033.1:545-7868 GCA_001604435.1 Synergistales bacterium Syner_01 | reverse complement strand
CCGAGCGCGTTGTTGCCGACGGCGGCGATGGTTCCGGCGCAGTGCGTGCCGTGACTATGGGCGTCGTAGGGGTCGTTGGTATCGTCCACGATGTTCCACCCGTGGTTGGGAAAGCCCAGAGCCGAGCCGTCCCACATATTCGCCGCCAGATCCTCGTGAGCATAGTGAACGCCCGTGTCCACTACGGCGACCACGACCGAGGAAGCGTCCGTCCTGACCGACCAGGCCTCCGCGGCGCCGATGTCCGCGCCCTTCGTTCCTCCGGTCTGTCCTGTGTTTTGGAGGCCCCACAGCTCGCCGAAACGCGGATCGTTCGGAACGATGCGGACGCTGCGGACGTAGTTGGGCTCGACGACTTCGACCCCCGGAACCCCCGAGAGTTCGTCGATCATCTCCTGCGTGCTCTTCGAATCCGATCTGAGGTGAAGATACTGCCTGCCGGAGGCCTCGGAGACCGCCGCGAAAGACGCGGCGACGCTCATCCCCTTCGAGGCGGCGGTTTGCAGCGCCGAAGTCGCGGAGAGGGCGGGTGCGAAGCGGACCAGCACCTCGCCTTCGATATAGTCGGGCTGCGGACGGACGGAGCGGCTCGAAGCGCTCGCCGACGGGGAAAGAGAAGCGACCAGAAGGAGCGGGAGCAGCAAGAGAGCAAAGAGAGAGCGTTTCATTTCAGCGATCATCCTTTCGTTTTTTGGAATACGACCCGCCTTGAACGGGAACGGTGCGACAGCGCGATCAAGGGCGGGCTGGAGCTTCCCGGGAAAAGCCGGGGCGGGCTGCGCCGCCGCGATACCCGAGTGCGAAACGCGCACGCGGCGGATTATTGAAAACGACGTGAAGCTGCAAGTGCGAGGGGCTCGAAAATCAAGCGGGCGAGCGAAAAGGCGGGAGAGCGTCGCGCATCTCTCCCGCCTTCGGGGAACGTTACGGAATGATCTTCCCCGTATCCATACCCTCGCCGCCGGAGATTCCGTCCAGCTCGGTGTCGTCCAGTTCGCCGACCTTCTTTTTCTTCCGAAGTTCTTCCGGCTTCGGATGCTCCGCCAGCTTCGCGCCGACCTTCTTCCGTTCCTGCGTCATCGCGGATCTCCTCCTTCACGGTATGCGGCTGTTGCCGCTGTATTCTTTTGTTTCCGCCTTCGCGGGTTCCTCGCGAAGAACGAACAAGCGTACCCTTCCGCACACTATCATAAACCTTCACACAGTGTGAAAGTCAAGAGGATTTTTTGTTTTTTAAATCGTCCGGAAGAGGCGCTGATTCGAAGCGTGGATCGTGCGGAGAACCCCGAGTTTTTTTATCGCGCATGGGCGCTTTCGTACGGAATGCCGAAGTCGTCGTAGATTCCGCGGACGAAGAGGAGGTGAAGCACGGGAATGTCTCTGTCGAGGAAGTCGAAGAGCAGGCCGCGTTCGGGATCTTTCGGGATCGGTTCGAAGCGTGTTATCAGGCCGTGAGGGAGTTCAAGCACGGCCTCGGTCGTTCCCAGGGCGACGACCGGTCCCCCGCAGCTGATGAAGCACTTCACGGGGCGCGGCGCGTCGTCGAAGATATCGAGACGGCGGCGGATGGCTTCGGCGACGCTCGGCGCGTCGACGCGCTCCTCGCTCCTGGATGCCAGCAGGAGGTCGACGGTGGGGCGCGGGTCCTCCAGCAGCGTCTCCGCCATTCGGTCTCCGGCCCCGCCGGGGGCCACGGCCGCGAGGCGCGTCGAAAGAAGCCCCTCGCGGTTGAGAAGATCGAGCATGACGGGAAAGGTGAGTTCGGGGTCGGTTCCGCCGTACATGGAGGCGCCGTAGGAGAAGACGACCTGCGCGTTCGCCCCCATGCTCTCGACGGCGCAGAGCGAGGCGAGAATGAAGCCGGGGAAGGAGGCGCTCGCGTTCACGGCCACCCAGTCCCCTTCCCCGACGCCCGCCCGCCGGAGGTACTCCGCGACGACGTCGGCCATGACGGGGCGGGCCGACGCCTGTTTGTCCGGCAGATGCCCCTGGCTGGTCGTAAGGGGCGAGAACTCGACGCCGATCAGGCCGGTTTTTTCCGGGTCGGTCAGCGCATCCTCCAGGCCGAGCCTGCACCGTTCCTCGTAGAGGACGGCCTCGCAGCGCGCCATCAAACGCGCCGCCGGTCCATACCCGATGGCGGAAGCGTCGGCGGCGGTCGCCAACAGAACGAGAAACAGCAGCGGTCGGAAGAGCTTCATACGGTCGCCTCCTTGTATCCCGCGGCGGTGTACGCGCGCGGATGCGAAAAGGGCGCGGCGGCTCGCAAGCCCTCCGCGCCCTCTCTTCGGCAGGAAATGGTTACTTCGTGGAGCGCTTCGGCGTGTCGTAGCCGACGATTTCGTTCCACTCTTCGGGGTACGGCGTGGTCTTCACGTCGGTGTAGCCGAGGGCGTACTTGCTCAGCAACCTGTCGCCGAGGGCGAGCCAGCGCTGGTTCCAGTCGACCGCGTGGGCGTAGGAGAAGTCGGTGATCAGGGAGACCGCGCCGTCCTTATCGCCGGCTTTCAGCATCTCGGCGGCCTTGTCCTGGATCATCCGCGCCTGCACGTAGAGCGGCTTCAGCTTCGCGTCGCGGGCGGCGTGGATCTCCTTGCGGGCGTCCTGATAGCGGAGGCCTGCGATCTCCTGCACCCGGGTGTTCACCCACCAGCCGGATTTGGGATCGTAGTCGTGGTATCTGTCGCCGATGCCGTAGAGCGGGGGCAGCTTGCTCATCAGGGGCCACAAGGGGGTGATGTACGTGGTGTCGGGCGCGCCGTAGCCGTACCAGCTGATGCCGCGCACTTCCGCGGGAAGATCGCCCCGGACCTGGGCGATATGGACGTAGGCGGTCCGCATCATGTTGACGGAGCGCTCCCAACTGGCGTCGGGGTTCTTCTTGCTGGAATTGGCGAAGCGGATGGGGTTGCCCCAGGGGCCCGCCTGGATGCCCTTGCTCAGATCGAAGGGAGTGCCCTCGTACCAGTCTCCCTTGATGAGAAGAATGTCATGCACGCCGAGCTTCTTGTCCGGCTTGACGGACATCGGGTAGTCGTACTCGTCGGGGCCGAGCTTGAAGGAGTCGGGAGCTGCGAGCGAGAGGACTCTCCACTCGCGCCGGGTCGCGTAGAGTTCCGTGCTGGGGTAGTAGACGTCGGCGGGGCTGAAGTCCTTCATGTTCACGTCCTTCTCGGCGATGAAGCCGTTTTTCACGGCGTACTCGACGAGGTCGGGGCAGTACATGACGTTTTCCTTGTCGGTCAGGTCGAGGTGGCGGAGACGCGCGCGGTTGGCGCCCACGAAGATGTGGTCGTCCGGCATGCGCCACGCGGCCCAGATCTTGTTGCCGTAGAACTCGGCGATCCAGACTTCGTTGCCGTCGGTCAGAGGCATCGTCTCGCCCGCGTCGAACCAGCCGTACTCTTCGACGAGCTTGCCCATGATTTCGACGGCTTCGCGGGCCGTGCTCGCCCGCTCGAGCATGATGTCCTGAAGGATCCAGGCGTCCATCATTCCGACGGCGTCTTTCACCATGATCTGCTTGACCTTTTCGCTCCGCTCGTCGGTGACCTGGACCGAGTTGGTCGATTCGGCGATGGCGACGCCCTTCTCGTTCATGAAGGAGTAGCGGGAGAAGAAGTACCGGAAGGTGTGCGGGACCTGCGGGATCTCGCCGATGACCTGTCCGTCGCCCTCGTAGCCGTGGGCGTCCTTCACGACGCTCCGCATCGAACCTTCCGGCCAGTCGGCCTCGGGAACGATGAAGAGGCGGGTGTTGGCGACTCTGGAGTCGTCGTTGTGGGTGATCATGGCGCTTCCGTCCACGGAGGCGTCCTTGCCCACCGCGACGACGGTGCAGGCGAGAGCGGCCGAGGAGAGAAGGACGACGCACAGCATGGCGCACAGCATGGTTCTGAATGATTTCAACACGTGTTATTCCTCCTGTCAAAAAAAAGATAGATGAAGCATACCGAAGCCTTTAAGCGCGCGGTGCACCGACGGAAACGCTCCCGCCGGGAGAAGCCTTGCGGGATGCTGCCGTCAGTTCAAGAAGACCTTCGCCGGGTCGGCTTTCGACGGATCGTTCAGAAAGTGTCCGAGCCCGTGCTCCTTCAGATCGGAGTAGTTCGGGAAGGAGAGGAGCAGCTCCTTCTCCGGCTCCATCAGGAAGTCGTTCATCTGCCGGATCATGGCCAGCGCGCCGGAGAGATGGCGGCCGACCCTCTCCCACATGGGGCAGCCGACGGAGATGTCGTAGTCGGTGAACAGCAGGCCGTGCTCCGCCGCGGTCTGGAGGAACTCGTCCTTTCCGTCCATCATCAGCTTTTCGGTGATCTTGCCCGCCACTCTGTCGATGAACGGCTCGGGCGTCTCCATCAGGATGACCAGCGAGTCGCAGTAGTCGCCCGCGTCCCGATGACTCAACCCCCGCAGGTTCTTGGGAGAAGCCTCGCATTTCATCGGAAATTCGGTCGCGGACAGCTCCATCGACGCCATCATCGCCATGTCGAGCGCCCGGTCGTGGGCCACGTAGGTTGAGACCACGGGGTACATGAGGGAGGCCTCGTGCGCGTCGACGAAGAGCGTGATGTTCTCCTTCCGGTTCAGCTCCATGATGGCGAAGGTGAGCTGCTCCGTCAGATTGCCGTCCGGGCGGCCCGGATAGGTCCGGTTGAGGTTGCGCGCGTCGGTGTAGTCGAGATTCTGCCCCGAGGGGTAGTGGACGTACGTGAACGGGTCGGGCCACTGGTCGAGCGGCGAGGTGTTCCTGTCGCCGATTCTGTACGGCTTGGGGCCGAACGGCGTCTCCACGTGGAGGAACTTCGGATAGGCGTTCCCCAGCATTCCCACGGTGGAGGCGCTCATGTTCGCGTGGGGGCAGATGAAGACACGCCCCTTCTCCACCTTGATGTTCTCCATCATGAGGTAGGCGGAGAGCTGCGTGGCGGGCTCGTAGGGGTGCGTCCCGCCGAGGTAGAACATCGAACCGCCGGGCACGCCCGAGTCGTAGATGTACACCGGCGTGTCCACTCCCGTCCCCTTGATGGGGGGAAAGTAGTCGCTGAGCATGACCATTTTCGTGAAGGCGTCCGAGACGACGACCGTCTCCTTCATCGTGCGCAGCTCCGTGAACTCCCTGCCGCCCAGCCACGCGAGCGCCAGCGCGAGCAGCAGCAGGACGATCTTCCGGGGCGTTTTATATCTTTCGTAGTCGAACATTCGCCGTCACCCTACTTTATGTGCAGCGCGCGCAGCAGGAAGGGAATGATCGTGTAGGCGTAGACGATATCGTACACGATGGTCTTGCGCGTGTTGCGGGAAAACAGCCCCCGAAGGAGGACGAGGCCGCACAGTCCGGCCAGGACGAAATAGATCTGATGGACGATCTCGTTGGATGCGCGAAGGAATTCTTCCATAATCCGAAAATCCTCTCTTTCTAATACACGATGAGCCATCGGAAGTGATTGGCGTACATCAGCATTCCGAGCGCGACGAGCCCCATGAAGAGCGCGGGGACGAGGATCGCCCTGAGGAACGAGACGTACGTCCCCTGATACCCCGAAACTTCTATGGCGACCCTGCCGGAGATCCTCGACGGAGGAAGGCAGTCGCCCAGCGGGAAGATGAGGCTGAGGGCCGTGGCCACGATGGTCACGTTGACGCCGACGGAGTTGAAGAGGAAGATCAGCGGCGTCCCCAGAATGATCCCGCTGCTGTAGCTGAGCGAGCCCTGCGCGAACGGGAGCACGACGAGGGCGAAGGCGTAGATAAGGTAGACCGGCAGGGTGACGAAGGTGATGGCGATGAGCCCCCGGACGCCCGTCGCGGTCATGATGTTCACCAGGACGCCGACGCTGATGACGGTCGCGAGCAGCGGAAAGACCTGCTCCGAGGTGTTGGTGAGAACCGTGTACCAATGGCGGGCACCCTTCCGCTCGGGCGAGGCGAGCATGGCGACGGCCGTGCTGATGATGAAGATGAGCGGGATGCCGAGCACCGGCGTCGAGAAGGCCGCGTACTTGGAGAGCAGAATCAGCACCACGAAGACCAGCAGCGGCGCGGCGATGCGGAACCAGTTCATCCGTTCGTGCGCTTCGGGAAGGGAGGCGAGCACCGTCTCCTTGTCCTTGGGGGAGCCTCCGCGCAGCAGGTAGAAGACGGTGAAGACCGTGATGAGCGCGATGGGGGCCAGAAGAGGGAACTCGAACCCCACGTAGGGCATGTTGGCCTGCGCGCACATCAGCATGACCCAGAGGTTGATCGGCGGCGCGACGGCGGCCAGCATCGACGTGACGTAGATGAAGGCGACGATGCGCGTCTCCTTGATGCCGCTGAAGCGGAGCACCGTGGCGACCATGCCGCCGACGACGAACATCGAAACGCTCCCCGCGCCGGTCAGCGCGCCGGGAATGAGCATGATGACGGCGAGCAGGAAGAAGAGAATCCACTTGCGGTCGAAGAACCGGTCCACCATCTTGCGCACCAGCGCGTCCATCGCGCCGGTGGCCGAGTAGAAGTTGATGAAGATGGAGGCCGTCAGAAAGGTGAAAGCCACGTCGAAGTAGGTGAACGTCCCTTCGACCAGGAGGCGGACCGGGAACCCCAGCCCTCCGGCGAGCGCGCCCACGACGGCTGTGATCACCATCGACAGTTCGGGCGATTTCAATTTCCAGCTCGCGAGGGCGAAGGTGAACACCATCACGGCCAGAACAAACGATGTTTCCGCGTACATCTCAGGACCTCCCGTCCGTTGAAAAGAAAAGACCCCGTCGAGAGGTTACGACGGGGTCCGGTTTTTATTTTGCGTACATTGTCTTGGCGAATGCGTTGAGGTCCATCGCGTTGTCGAGGTAGCTTACGGGGATGTTGTGCTCCTCTCCGAAGCGGGTGAACTTCTTGTCCAGATCGCCCTCTTTGTTCACCACGATGTGCGCGGCGTACGGCAGAATGGCGTCGATGGAACGCTCGTCGGCGCTCCCCGGCTTGCCGCGGCGGGCCTTGCCCTCGATATGCGCGGCGACGACCTGGATGTTCAGCTCCTTGGCCTTCTCCATGATCGCGTGCAGACGGTCGACCTCCTGATCGATCGTGATGCCCGAAGCGCCCAGCCCCTTAGCGGAGGAGCCGATGACGACGAGGATGGTCTTGTAGCCGCCCCCCGCGATGTCCTCGGGCTTCGGCTCGGCGTTATAGGTGAGCTGCTCCACGACGTCGGCGCGGGCGACCAGCAGACGGCCCATCTTGCCTCCGGGACCCTGTCCCGCGTTGGTGATCAGCAGGGGCTCTTCTCCCTTGGGCGCCTCCGCGCCGGTCACGGCCGCGAACGAGACGGACGCGAAC
>LVBO01000033.1:0-531 GCA_001604435.1 Synergistales bacterium Syner_01 | reverse complement strand
GTGGTACTTTTTGATATAAAAATGTACTTCCCTGCATTATCGGACCCGATGCACGGCATAGAATGTTGCATATATCAACTACGGCAATGATATACCTCCGATCGAGCGCTGTCAACAGAGACCGGACAATTACGGAAGAATCACTGGTTGCATGAATACAATATACATATACAAGCAGTCGGAGAAGTCGAAACTCCGGACTCCTCCCGAAAGTTTCGGGCGCTCGCTGCTCCACCCGCTTTCGTCCGATTGTGGTATCCTCTTTTGAGTAAGGATACTACTCGGCGCGTCAAAGCGCCCAAACCGTTCGACGATTCGGGGTGATGTGTATGATTTTACGAGGCCGTGCCTCGTTGCCGCTTTTTCTAACGCTCCTTCTTGCGCTCGTCCTTGGAAGCGGGGGCGCGTACGCGGCGGGATTCCCGCCCGCGATGATCCGCGACGCCTCCCGTGCCGTCAAGATGCTGGTGACGGAGGGCAACGGCGCCCGCATGGGGCAGGGGACGGGCTTTTTCGTCACGCCCGACGGTC
>LVBO01000356.1 GCA_001604435.1 Synergistales bacterium Syner_01 | reverse complement strand
TCGGGAGGGCGTTGAGCGCGATGTGCCCCTTCAGCTCCCGGAGGATGTACTCGTACGTTTCCAGTCCATAGTCGTAGAAGTTGATGCCGCTGTCGTAGCAGTAGATCGCGCGGTCGGGGATGAATTCGACGACGACCATGCCGTCCCGAGGGGCGGAGTGGTAGCGCTTGTAGTTGATCAGCGTGCGCTCGACGCATCTTCTGGCGGCGGAGAGACGACGCGCCTCGTCGTCGAGTCTGGCCTTCTGCTTTTCGAGCAGCTTCTCGACGACGGCGACGTCCTGCGTGTCGAGCTGCTCCCTGATCTGCCGAAGCGACATGCCGAGAAGCTGAAGGTTCTGGATCATGTCCAGACGGGCCGACTGCTTGATGCTGTAGTATCTGTAGCGATTCTCGTCCACGTACTGCGGTTTCAGCAGCCCCAGACGGTCGTAGAGGCGCAGCGTCTGCACCGAGACTCTGTTGATCTCGGCCATCTTGCCGATCGAGAGCTTGTCCATCGAAAAACTCCTTTGCAGGCACTCTCCGAAAACCGCGCGGATCTTCTCCTACCCGCTCCGAGAACGATTTCCTTCCGAATATACGCGGAACGGCACACGGTTCCGCCGCTCCCGAAGAATATACTCGGACGGCGCGCAGTTTACCCCTTCGGTTGCAGGCGGGCGATGCCCAGGTCGTCGGCCATCGCCTCCAGCTTCTTCACGAATCCCGGAGGCAGCGGAACGCCCGTCTCCAGGCGCTGCTTCCGCATGATGTGCTCCTTCTCGCCGGGGACGTAGATGCGCTCCTGCCCCGGCTCCTTGCGGGAGTTCCGGAGGTCGCGCAGAATGTTGCCCGTCACGGAGCGGAAGAGGTCGAGCGGGACGAAGCGCGTGACGTCCATCGCGAAGAGGAAGTGCCCCATCCCGATGCCGGTGACCTGCTTGAGGTACGGGCCGTTCTGGAGCGCGGCGGAGAGGATTTCCACCATGATGGCGAGGCCGTACCCTTTGTGTCCGCCCTTTTCCTCACCCCTGCCGCCGAGCGGAAGCAGCGCCGCCTGGTCCTTGAGCATCCCGGCGAGGATGGACGTCGGATCGGAGAGCGCCTCCCCCTCCGGGCCGACGACGAGCCCTTCCGCGAGCGGCCGCTCGATGCGCTCGAAGAGTTCGACTGTGCCGCGCTGGATAATGGAGGTGGCCGCGTCGAAGAGGAAGGGAAAGTCGAGGTCGGTGGGCGCGCCGAAGGCGATGGGGTTGGTCCCCAGCATCGGCTCCGTGCCGAAGGTCGGGCAGATGGAGGGGCGGGCGTTGGTGAACGCCATGCCGATCATGCCGTGCTCGGCGGCCATCAGGGGGTAGTATCCGGCGAAGCCGAAGTGGCTGGAGTTGCGGACGGCGATTCCGGCGATGCCGTTCTCCTTCGCCTTCTTGATGACGAAGTGCTCCATGACCTTCGTGGAGACGACGTGCCCCATGCCGCCGCCCCCGTCAACGAGCGCGGTTCCCGGGCCCTCCTCGACCACACCGATGGCGGACGTCGGGGCCTGCGTTCCGGCCTGAAGACGCCCGACGTAGATGGAGAGCCGTCCTATGCCGTGGGTGTCGATCCCGCGAAGGTCGGCCTCCAGAAGCACGTCGGCGGAGATCTGCGCCTCGTCGGCGGGAACCCCGAGGCTTTCGAAGGCCTGCTCCATGAACCGCCTCAGTTCGGGAGCGGCGACGTAGACGCTGTTCGGGACGGGCTGAGCGTGCATAGCAACACATCCTTTCGTTTTAAAAAATACCGTCCGCGGACTGCCCATTGCAGCCCGCAAAACATCGAACTCGGCCCCAGCGCCCTGTTCAGCGACTCAGGCCCCACTCCTTCCGCCACTGCTTCTGCAGCTCCTGCGCCCGCTTCTTGTCGCGCGGGGAGATCGTCTTTTCAAGCTCTTCGAGCCGTTCGTCGGCGTTCGCCACGGAGCGCTTCGCCGCCAGGTCCAGGTAGGCCCACGCCATGGCCGGGTCCTTCTTCACAACCTCGCCGCGCATGTACAGCGACCCCAGAACGAACCAGCCGAACTCGTTCCCCTGGTCCGCCGCCCTCCGCGCCCATCCTTCTGCGCTCTTCGCGTTCCGCTGCACGCCGTGCCCCTCGGCGTACATCAGCGCGAGGAGCCCCTGCGCCAGAGCCTCTTCCTCCTCGGCCGCGTCCGTCGCCAGCGCCAGCGCCGTCTCAAGATCCTCGTCGACCGCGACGCCGTCGTAGTACATCCACGCGAGAATCGCCTTCCCGAGCGAGCTATCCTCCCCGACCGCCCGCTCAATCAGCTCCAGAGCGAGTTCGTCGTCTTCGTCCGTTCCTTCGCCGAAGTAGTAGAGCATTCCAAGCAGCGCCGTTCCGTCCGGGTCTCCGCCCTCGGCGGCCTTCCCGGCCCACCGGAAACTCTCGTCGAGGTCCCGGGGCACGCCGTAGATCTCACCCTCGTAGTAAATGCGCCCGAGCAGTCCGGAAATCCAGCCGTCCTCGTCCACGGTGGCGGCTGCTTCCCGGAGCAGGCGGACGCCCTTCTTCGGGTCGGCGACATCCTCCTCGAAGACGAGCATAACGCCGAGAAGCGCTTTTCCCTCCGCGCTCCCGCCCTTTACCGCCTTTTCCAGCCACTGGACGGCCTGTTTCGTGTCCTGCGGAACGCCGTCGCCGTCGTAGTACATCGCCCCGAGGGCGGCCTGCGCGTCGACGTCTCCCCCCCTCGCCATACGGAGCAGTTCCTCGTTCCCGTCGTCGCCCATCGTTGGAGCGGAGGGCTCGACGGTCGGGGCGGGCTTCGGTTTCTTCGGCTGTTCGGGGAGCGGCGCGGGAAGAGGCGTGGGGAGCGGCGCCCTGGCGAGTTCCGGAGACTGTCGCGACATCTGCGGTTTGACGCCCGCCTTCAGCAGAAAGTCGACGATCCGCTCCGACGGGATGGAGGCGTTCACGAAAGCCCCCTCGTCCTCCTCCGTGTACCCCCAGGTATTGATCCCGACGACCTCGCCGCGTGCGTTCACCAGCGGGCCGCCGCTGTTTCCCCCGGCGATGGCCGCGGAGTGGATGACCGTCTTGCGCCCTCGCCGCTCGACCACGGCGCTCACCGTTCCCTCGGTATACACCACCGGCGGCGCCTTGGTCCGCTTTCCGTCGAGAATATCGTCGAAGCTCTGGTCGAACTGGGTGACGAGCACCGG
>LVBO01000355.1 GCA_001604435.1 Synergistales bacterium Syner_01 | reverse complement strand
GCCGCGGTGGCCGCGCCGGAGCCGGTGATGGCGGCGAAGAAGGCGCACGCGAGAATCGTGGCGATGGCAAGACCGCCGGGAAGGTGCCGCACCCAGGCGTTCATGACCTCGAAGAGGTCATCGCCGATCCGCCCGTCGAGCAGTATCTGACTCATCAGGACAAAGAGCGGTATGGCGAGAAGGACGAAGCCTTCGAGCGATGTGAATATGGTCGCGCCCACGACCTTCATGGGAAGCTCGAAGAGCCAGATCAGCACAAGCGACGTTCCACCGAGAGAGAAGGCCACCGGAAGCCCCATGAAGAGAATGCCGATGAGCAGCACGACGACGAAGGTAAAGCTCAGCATGTTTTTTCCTCCTCTCCTGCGGCGCCCTTGCCGAAGACTTCGGCGTACCGGTCGGCGATGATGATCGCAAACTGGAATGTCAACAGAGCGAAACCAAGCAGCAGCGCCATCTGCGGAATCCACATCGGCACCCTCAGCGGCGTCGCGGAGACTTTTTCATACCCGATGGAAGTCATAATCATCTCATACGCCTGCCACGTAACCACCGAGCAGAAGAGCATTCCAGCAAAGCTGGTGATCATTTCGAGAATCTTCTGCGTCCGTGGGGAGAGGTGCTCGATAACGAGGTCGATGCGCACGTGCTTCCCCTTCTGAAGCGTGTAGGCTCCTCCGGCGAGCATGGTCCACATGAAAAGATACACGGCGGTCTCTTGTGCCCAGATAGTGGGCGCCCTGAAGAAATAGCGCATGACGACTTCATAAAACAGAATCAGCCCCATAAGGAGAATGCCCAGACCGCTGACATAGCCCAGGATAAGGTTCCCTTTCTCCACCGCACTGCGAATATGTCGTATCATCGAAACATGCCCCTTTACTGTCAGTATTATAGGAAAGAGCGGGAAAGAGATTCCCTTCCCCGCTCTCCCGAGAGAAAACAACTGTGTTGGCTGCTCCTCCGGAGTTTCGTCAGTCGATCGACAGTACCATTTCGATCAGGGTTTTACCGATTTCTCCGGTCTTCTCCGCAAATGCCTTGCGGACCGATTCCGTGGCCTCGATAAAGAGCGGCCGTTCCTCCGCGCTCAACACGTGAATCTCTACCCCGGCGCCGCGGATCACGTTCTCGGCTTCCGTCTCCGACTGTTCGATAGCCTGGCGGATCCATGCCTCGGCGTCGAGTCCGGCCTTCAGAACGGCGTCTTTCTCAGTTTGCGAGAGCTTCTCCCACCAGTCGAGGTTCGCCTGCACCACGAACTGCGCCGTGGTGTAGTTCGCCATTGTCATGTGCTTCTGCACTTCGTGAATCTTGCGGGAGACGGCGGCCGGCATGCCGGTGGTGGCGCCCTCGACGGTGCCTCTCTGCAGCGCCATGTACATCTCGGAGGAACTCATGACGGTAGGAGCGGCGCCGAGCGCGCGCAGGGTCTCCGCGTCGCCGCTGCTGAAGGTCCGCATCGTGAGTCCCTTGAAGTCCTCCGGAGTCTTCAGCACGCGCTTGTTGTTGAAGAACTGGATGTAGCCGTAGTCGACCCAGAAGAGGTTCTTGACGCCCTTTTTCTGGAATTCGCCGTCGAGGATCTTGTCGGCGCCGGCGTCGAGAAACTTCTTCGGCGACTCGAAATCTTTGAAGACGAAGGGCATCTCGAAGATGTCCGCCGCAGGGATCATGCCGGACCACTTGTTCACCGGGACCAGTCCCGCTTCAACGAGGCCGTCCTGAAGGGCCTCCACTATTTCCGTATCCTTGAAGAGCTGGGCCGAGTCGAAGATCCGGACCGTGACATCTCCTCCGGAGTACTCCGCCACCTTTTCGGAAAAAACGACGAGCCCCTTCGAGATATGATGCGAGGGGGGGAGCTGGTTGGAAAGCTTGATCTCCACCTTGGCGAACGCGGCGGTACAGAACAGGGAGAGCGCGAGGACCATAACTGCCGTTGTTGCAAGTGACTTTCTGAACATACTGCGACTTCCTCCTTTTGGTTGTAATGTGTTGGAACTTCCCGAATGAAAGAGCTGCCCCGTGTTCATACGCGGATGACTCTTGTTACCATACGCATCGGCGATCTGTCAAGATAAATCGCTCCGGAGCGGTATTTTCAAATTTTTCCCCCACCCCATATTCCGCTTCTTGAAACAAGGAGTCCTGCGCGTGCGTTTTTTCGCCGGCGGCGGACCGGAATTGCTGGCGAGTCCCTCCGCTTTTCACGCTTTGACAACGGTGGAAAGTCCGTTACAATGAGTTCATGATGAGTAAAAACGACTGGTTCCCCGACAACGAGTGGTTCCCGGGTGACGATTCATCGTCTCCCAAGCGTCCGGTCTTCCGGCTTCCCAAGGTGAACAAAGGTCTTCTGCTGCTTGGAGGCGCCGTTCTCCTTGTCATGGTGCTGTTCCCAGCCCTGGCTGAGTTTTACACCGACTGGCTGTGGTACGACACCGAAGGGTACGGGTCCGTCTTTCTGACCCGCATCCTCGCCAGGCTTCCCCTTTTCGCCGCGGGCTTCCTCCTCTTCGCCGCGGCCATATGGGTCAACCTGGCCTTCGTCCGGCGGAATCTGCTGGCTCTCCATCCCGAATTCACACCGCTTCTCGCGTCGAAAGCGGCCGGGTG
Organism: Synergistales bacterium Syner_01; assembly: GCA_001604435.1. GTDB lineage: Bacteria > Synergistota > Synergistia > Synergistales > Aminobacteriaceae > JAAYLU01. The sequence goes on along the minus strand of LVBO01000355.1, from coordinate 2,530 downwards.
GGCCATCGGAGCCGTCGCGCTTTTCCTGGGCTTTTCCAACGGCGCCGCCGCTTCCACGGAGTGGGCGATGGTGTTGCGCTTCTTCAACGCGACTCCGTTCGGCACGACGGATCCCATCTTCGGCAACGACACGGGCTTTTACGTCTTCGCCCTGCCCTTCTGGACGTTTCTTCACACGCGGCTGCTGAATATCCTCTTCCTCTGCGTAGTTACCGCCGCGGCGGCGTACGGCGCGATTCTCCTGCCGCGCAACCGCGATCTTACCCAGCTCTCCGTCCCGCAGCAGGTACGGACGCACCTGACGTTGCTGGCGTCCGCCGGGGCGTTTCTCTGGGGCGTCGGCTACCTGCTCGACCGCTACGGCATCCTTTTCTCGCCCCGCGGCGTCACTTTCGGCGCGGGGTACACGGACGTCCACGCGGAGCTCTTCGCGCTGAACGTCCTCGCGGTCATTTCCCTCCTCATCTCCGTCGCGCTGCTTGTGAGCCTCTTCCGAAGAATGTGGAAGCTCTCGCTGGGCATGGTGGGGCTCCTCGTCGTCTCCAGCGTCCTCCTGAGGGGCGTCTACCCGGCGATCGTCCAGAAGTATTTCGTCGAGCCGAACGAGTTCGAGCGTGAACGGCGCTTCATCGACTACAACATCGCCGCGACGCTCCACGCCTACAACCTGCACAACGTCGATCTCAAGACGATCACGCCCGACGACTCCATCACGTGGCGCGATGTGGAGGAGAACCGCGACACCACCGACAATATCCGTCTGTGGGACCACGGCCCTCTGCTGCGCAGCTACAAACAGCTTCAGGAGATCCGCACCTACTACGACTTCGCGAACGTGGACATTGATCGTTATACATTCCCCTCCACGTCCGGAACGGGCGAGAGCGAATACCGTCAGGTGATGCTCGCGGCGCGGGAGCTGGACATCCGGGGTCTGCAGAACCCGACATGGATCAACACCCGCCTCGAATTCACCCACGGCTACGGCATCGTGATGAATCCCGTAAACGAGGTGGCCGGGAGCGGCCTGCCCCGTCTCTGGGTGCGCGACCTTCCTCCGAGAAGCGAGGTGCACCTTCCCATCACGCACCCGCAGATCTACTACGGCGAGAAACCCAGTTCCTACATCTTCGTCCGGACCACCGTGCAGGAGTTCGACTACCCGATGGGCGACTCCAACGTCCGTACGGTGTATGAAGGAAAGGGCGGCGTTCCGATGGGTTCCTTCTTCCGTCGCATTCTCTTCGCGCTGAAGTTCGCCGACATGAAGATACTCTTATCCGACGTCTTCACAGAGGAGAGCCGCGTCAAGTTCCACCAGAACATCCAGGAACGTCTCATGCGCGTCGCGCCGTTCCTTTACTTCGACAGGGACCCGTACCTCGTTGTTACGGAAGGACGCCTCGTCTGGATGCAGGACGCCTATACGGCCGCGGACAGCTACCCTTACTCTCAACCGGTCTCGCTCGGGCGCGGGCAGACCATCAACTACATACGCAACAGCGTAAAGGCCACCGTCGACGCCTACGACGGCACGATGCGCTTCTACGCCGCCGATCCGGACGACCCGGTACTCGCGGCGTGGAGCGGCATCTTCCCGGAGATCTTCAAGCCGTACTCGGAAATGCCGAAGGGGCTGAAAGCGCACCTGCGCTACCCGCAGGATCTTTTCAACATCCAGAGCGAGATCTACCGAACGTACCACATGACGGACGCGAACACGTTCTATAACAAGGAAGACGTGTGGGACCGTCCGGGGAGCGGCGACCCGAGAGGCGCCGCAGCCGAGGCCTACTACGTGAACATGCGCCTCGCCGGAGAGAAAAATGCGGAGTTCGCGCTCATCACCCCCTTCATGCCGGTGAGCAGGAACAACATGATCGCGTGGATGGCCGGACGTTCGGACGGCGACAACTACGGCCAACTTCTCGTCTACCAGTTCCCGAAGCAGCAGCTCATCTACGGCCCGGCGCAGGTCGAAGCGCTCACGAACCAGAACTCGGAGATCTCCGCCCAGCTCTCCCTGTGGAGCCAGCGAGGGTCGTCCGTCGTCAGGGGCAACATGACGGTGGTGCCTGTGGGGGACGGCCTTCTCTACGTCCAGCCGCTCTATCTCCGGGCGGACAACAGCGAGCTTCCCGAGCTTCGGCGCGTGATCACGTCGACGGGCGGCAGGGTGGTCTGGGGAGAAACGCTCGAAGAGTCGCTCGTCCGTCTGCTCTCCCCCACGGCGTCCGAGCTGGAAGCTTCTTCTCTTGTTTCGGCCGAAATAGTGGAACGGACGAAGTTCTCCGGATCGGAAGAGATCGCCGAGCTTGCCGCCGAAGCGATGACCCGCTGGGACGCATCCCAGGAGGCGCTGCGCCGAGGCGACTGGGAGGGGTACGGCAGAGAAATGAGCGGATTGGAGAATATACTCCGGGAGATGGTGGAACGAAAGGACGGAGAACAATAATCTCGTCCATATTGTAAAGTGTTGAGTGCCAGCACATCGTAGACGAAAAAATGTGCCGGCACATCGTAGACTGAT
>LVBO01000354.1 GCA_001604435.1 Synergistales bacterium Syner_01 | reverse complement strand
CTGCTCGCCCTGTGGCGCGAGATCGAGCATACGGGACGGACCCAGAGCGCTCCCTGCCTGCTCTACAGAGATCTCGGCCTCCTGGGGAGAGTCCTGCGGGACGAGCTCACCGAACAGGTCTCGGAGATCATCGTGGACGGTCCCGAGGAGTTCGAGAACGTCGGCAGTCACCTTTCGAGCCTGTGCGGGGGCGAACCCCCGGAGCGAAGGAGATCGACGCCGCTCTCGAACGCAAGGTTTGGCTCGAATCGGGCGCCTACCTGATCATCGACCACACCGAGGCGCTCACCGTCATCGACGTCAACACCGGAAAGTTTATCGGCAAGACGGATCTCCGCCATACCGTCCTGGAGACGAACCTCGAAGCCGCGTCGGAGATCGCCCGCCAGCTCAGGCTTCGGGCCATCGGCGGCATCGTCGTCATCGACTTCATCGACATGGACTTCGAAGAGGACCGTTCCCGCCTGCTCCGGCGGCTTGAGGACGTCTTCCAACCGGACAGGTACCGCGCGCGCGTTTTCGGCGTCTCGCAGCTCGGGCTTGTCGAGATCACGCGCAAGCGCGCCCGCCCCGATATCCGTTCGATGCTCACCAGGAGCTGCCCCGCGTGCGGCGGCGGCGGATGGGTCTTCCGCGAAGATACGATCGCGATGACGATCAAGCGCTTTCTCAGGAAGGTCTCCTTCGCCAACAGGGCCGAGGCGCTGCTTCTCGAAGCCAACCCCTCGGTCGCCGAATATATCTTCGAGACGTACCTCACGCTCTGGGAAGCTGAACTCGGACGAAAGATCTACATCGCCGCCGCCCCCGACTTCGCGTGGAGCAAGTTCCGCCTCGAGGCGCAAGGCGGCGTCGACCAGGTGGAGCGCCGTATCGAACAGATGGAGAAGCGGGAGGCTCGAATCATTGTATATAGAACGGCTTCATCTTAAGGGCTTCAAGAGCTTCGGAGCCTCCCTGGATCTCCTTCTCTCACCCGGATTCACGGCGATCGTAGGCCCCAACGGAAGCGGCAAGAGCAATCTGCTCGACGCGCTCCGGTGGGTGCTGGGCGAGGCCGGTTCCCAGCGTCTCCGCATCGTGAAGCAGGGGGATCTGCTCTTCTCCGGGAGCGTGACGCTCCCTCCGGCTTCCCGCGCCGAGGTCTCTCTTCTGTTGCGCTCGTCGACGCCCTCCGGCAGAGAGCTCCGCGCGCCGGAAGCGGGACAGTGCTTGTTGCGGCGGAGCTATTCCTCCGAGACGGGCACGGTGCTCACCGTCGACGGAACGCGCGTCCGCCTTTCGGATCTCGACGAGGTGAAGCGCCTCTGGCATCTCGAAGGAGATCAGTTCGCCTTCATCGGGCAGGGCGAGGTCGCCGAGGCGATCCATCAGCGTCCCGCGCAGCGCCGCGCGCACCTTGAGGTGCTCTTCGGCATCGACCAGTACCGAAAAAAACGGAACGAAACGTCGCAGAAGCTCGTCGCCGCGTCCGAGGAGGTTCTGCGTCTCGGCGCGCTCGCCGCGGAGCTGACGCACCGCAGGGAGGAGATTGCACCGGCGGTCGAGATCGCGCAGGCGGCGAAGAAGATCACCGACGAACTGGAAGACAAACGGCGAGGGTACTACTTCTTCAGGCGTCGCCTTCTTGAGGAGAAATCCGCCGTCTTGGAAGGGGAGTTGCGCGCGCTCAGGGAGGAAGAAGCGCTCCGTCTGCGCTGGAAAGAGCTGTGGGAGGCTATGTACACCCGCTCCGTCCACCAGTGCGGGGAACAGGAAGAGCGTGTGAAGCGTCTCCTCGGCGACCGCGACGAACTCGCTGCGCGGCGCGAAGGGCTCAGGAGAAGCTGCTTCGCGGGGGCCGCCTCCATACGCGAAATTCTCTCGCGGCGGCGCGCCCTTGCGGAGGAGCGGGCGGAGACGGTTGCGCGCATTGCATCGTTGACGAAAGAGAGCGACGAGCTGAAGGGCAAAGAG
>LVBO01000679.1 GCA_001604435.1 Synergistales bacterium Syner_01 | reverse complement strand
ATTGAACGGGAGTGGACGACTTGGGAGAACAGTACCCCAGAACCAGCCATTTCAACGCAAGCGGCTTACCGCAAAGAATATCCGGATTTTGCCGGGAGGTGTCGAACCATCGCGGATCGAGCGTACCGCCTACGATCTTGCCGGTTTCAAGCTCAAGAGAAAAATGAATTGCCTGCGGAATGTGATCGAAGAGATTTAAGATGGCTGGAATGCTCTCGCTATTCATTTCCTCGGGAAGCCCGTCAAGTTCCATTCCGTGGATACAATGGCTATCATCCAGATCGAAGATAGTCTGAATTAGTTCCATTTTTTTGCGGATGGAGCATACGTCTCTGATGGTCAAAGTACCGGACACCAAAGTGATTGTTCCGTCGGAGTGTTGCGGCAAGTTTTTTCGAGGCTCTTCAAGATTGATGTCAAGCAACTGAGCCAGTTGCTGAATCTTGGCATGGTGAAAATTGATCGTCTCCGAAGAGGAGGCGTATACCCCCGTCTCGGAAGAATTTTCGCGTGTCGCCTGAAAAAAATAATTCAATCCGATAGTGTTAGACCGCACGCCACCTTTTGACACGCCTTTCTCTTCGGTTCGTGCAGTTACAAGCCCGAACCCTATCTGAGCGAGAACGCTGTCTACCTTCTCTTCGTCAAGATACAGCACATGAAAAAAGCTCTTTCCTCCTTGCTTCATCGCCTACCAGCTCCTTCGATTTTTCTCGAAATACGCCTGCATCTCGGCTTCGGCCGATTTGAAGTCAAGACTTGAAAGCCCTGCGGAGAGAACCTCAATTACGGCGTTCTCCAGCGTTATAGAGTGTCTTTTCGCGTAGCTTCGTGTATTCCCTGATCAACGGAAACAACGATCTTTTTCATGCGAACACCCCTTTTGCCGCCTATAATGCCAGAGAAAGAATCTGCAGCACCGCCCTCACCACGTTCTGATAATCGACTCGAGCGCCGCTATTCAATGATCAACTCGCAGGCAACAACCCTTCGCACAATCCTTTCGAGACGCCAAGCACACAAACGCCTCGTTTAAATTTGGCAAAAGTACCTGTTGGGCTAAACTTCATTCAGCGAGTGTACCAAGCTCGTATCGGGTTCACTTAAAAACCTCTGTCTGTTTCAGCGAACAGAGGTTTTTGTTTTCCAAAATTCTACCTTCCCCTCTCCTCATCTACTACAGTACCGCCTTCCTCATCTCCAGAGATTTCCCCGAAGTGCATCAACCGCTCATGGTGCAGCGTCTTCAGCGCCTGATCCAGCAGTGCCTCCAACTTCGCGTTCTCGACGCGGAGGACTTGAACTTCATCTTGCAGTTTCCCCGATCTCTCAAGGGGCAGGATCGCTCCGGAGATCATGGCCCCCGCCGCGGCGATCGCGGCGACGAGGGCGAGTGTGTGACGCAAAATCCCGTTGATCATAGAAGTGATCCTTTCATCTGAGTTTTTCCGAGACTCATCGATATTATTCCTTGAGAGTGATCATATCCTGCTTCCCATCTCTTGAGAAGGTTAAAAAAATCGTCGATTTCTGAGCTGCTCTGTTCGCAAGGTATGACTGAAGAGCGTTTACATCGAAGGTTGTTGTCGACCTCCCGTTGACCTCGAGAATAATGTTGCCCGCTACAAGTCCTGCGTCGGCTGCGATACTGGCAGCCTCTATCTCGCGGATGACAATGGTCCCGTCTTCGAGCTTTGCCCCCAATCGAATTCCAAGGGCTTTTTCACGCACGTTCCCCGATCCGGGCAACTGGTTCACCGCTTCGCTTGCGATTTGCGACATCGGGGTTCCGTCGATCTTATTCTTGATCTCCTGAATATACGGTACGAGGTGATCTATAGGACGCTGGCGGGACATGTGCCCGGTGGTATCGGTCTGTGTAACCATCAACTTCACGTTGCCGTCGCGCTCCAACATGTTGAACTTCACCTTGCAAAACGTGGTAACTACCCAGATACCATCTCCGAAGTTTTTCCCTACCACGACCTTGTGAGAGTCCACCTCGTCGATGTAGAAGTTTTTCCCGGTCATTACCTCGAGAACCACATCCTGCACTTCCTGTATGGTTGTCTCCATTACCGTGGTCGTGTACAACGTTGCGGCGTGTGCTGTTGTGCAGAGAAACATGGATATGGTGATCGCGAGAAGCATCTTCCTCATTCGTTTTTCTCCTCCTTATCAATATGAAACTCTTCTGCATCCTTGATGGTTACTTCCACTTCCCACTCCCCACCTGTCGCTCGGCAGCCACTCTAGGCACGGGAAGGCGGTGATCATCATTCCATCTCCAGCGACTGTAAATACCACTTGTCGCCGCTAGTGCGCATGACGGCTAGATACCATGTCCGCGATGTCGCTCCCAAAACATTCTGAGCGTCCACCCACGAGTACACTTCCCACGTGTTCGGCGCTGCCAACTCTCTGATTTCAGCCTCGTTGAAAGAAGCGAAATTAGCCGTCGACGGCGACTTCAGCCGTTCCTTGACGAAGAGGTCGGCCATTGCCTTGGCTTGAAATTTGTTGCCGAGATGCGTTGATGCAGGCGTTGGAGCAGCGGTGCTTTTGAGAGTGGTGTCAATGGCGAAGAACATGTACACGACGAAAACAGCGACCGACAAGGCGCATGCGAGGAAAAAGAGTTCCATCTTTCTGTTCATATCGAATATCCCTCTTTGTTTTAAACAAACCTCTTCGGCTTCTTGAGAGGCGTTATCTTCGCTGCCGCTTCACAACACCGGTTTCGGGTCCCATTGGCGGACGATCTTGAGGACGCGACCGTATACCAGGAAAAAAGACGCCTTGCCGATGATGATGTCTTCGTACTCCTTGTTCAACGACCGCAGGCGGATTTCTCCTTCCGGCCCCTTCACTATGCCCTTCACCATAAGGCGGCCGTCCAGACACACAACGACGATGTTGCCGGACACCCACTCATGAGACTTTTTAAAAATCACAAGGTCGCCGTCGTGGATCTGCGGCTCCATGGAATCTCCGTCCACGTAGATCGAGAGCAGGCCGTTGTCGCTGTAGAGCGCCGCTATTTTACCGTCGAAAAGAGGAAAACGGTCGATCTCTTCCCAGACGATCTCTTCGCAGCAATTCCCGGCCCCTGCGCTGACCTTAACCTCCGGAGAAATCACAGGAATCCATGTCAGACTGTCGATGCTATGCAGCTTGCTTTGGCTGGTCATTTCAGTGTGTTTTTGTGGCTCACTTTCAACACTCGTTATCCGCCCATCGAAGCGAGGTGGGGCGGGATCGTCGACTTCACCGAGTAGATAAGCAACGGACGTGTTGAGTGCGAAGGCGACTTTTTCGAGCTTTTTACCCTCTGGCACAAAAACATTGTTTTCCCACGAAGAAACCGTTTGCCTTACAACACCGGCTCTGTCTGCAAATTCGTCTTGGTTCATTTTCAGATGTTTGCGCCTGCCTCTAATCCTTTCTCCAAGCCCCATAAGTCACCGCCTCCCTTCTACGCCTCTTTTGTCGCCTAAACATTACATTCAACATCGGAAAATGCAAGCATCTATACGCGTCATAATATTGACTTGTGAGATTGACATATTTATAT
>LVBO01000353.1 GCA_001604435.1 Synergistales bacterium Syner_01 | reverse complement strand
GCAGTCACCATGGGAGACCCTGCGGGTATCGGCCCGGAGATCGCCCTCGCGAGCATCTCGGACCCGGAAATTTGGGAGCGGGGAACGCCGCTGCTCGTCGGCGACATGTCCGTCCTCGAGGCGGTTCGGGAGACTCTGGGCATGAAGATGGAGCTTCGGCGCGTGGAAGATCCCGCGGACGCGGAGGGGTCGCCCGAAAGCCTCCCGGTGCTCGACCTGAAGATGATTCCCGACCTTTCCGCGCTCCCTGTCGGCAAGGTATCGGCCCTCGGGGGGAAGGCTTCCGTAGCGTACATTCGGAAGTGCGTCGACCTCTGCATGTCGGGGCAGGCGGCGGGCATCGCCACCACCCCGATCAACAAGGAGTCTCTGAAAGCCGCCAAGGTCCACTACATAGGCCATACGGAAATGCTCGCCGAGATGTCGGGCGCTCCGAAGAGCTACACGATGTTCATCGTCGACAAGCTCCGCATCCTCTTCCACAGCCGCCATCTCTCGTTGCGGCGCGCCATCGAGACGCTCGAAACCGACGATGTGGTCCACTCCATCGAAACGGCGGCGAAGTGTCTCGACTCCATCGGGCTTGATTCGGGAACGATCGCGCTCGCCGGGCTCAACCCGCACTCGTCGGACGGAGGGCTCTTCGGCGACGAGGAGGCGCGCATCCTTGCTCCCGCGGTCGAGGAGGCCAAAAGGAGAGGGATCAACGTGGTCGGGCCGGTTCCGGCGGACAGCGTCTTCTACTTCGGCCTTCAGGGGAAGTACGACGTCGTGGTCTCGCTGTACCATGACCAGGGGCACATCGCCTCGAAGACGTACGACTTCTACCGCACGGTGAGCGTCACCTTCGGGCTGCCGTTCATCCGCACGTCGGTCGACCACGGAACCGCCTTCGACATCGCATGGAAGGGGATCGCCAACCCGGTGAGCATGAAGGAGGCCATGCTGGCCTGCTTCGACATCGCCCCCCGCTACCGTCCGTTCTAGCCGAGGGCGCGCGACGTGACACCGGTTATTCCGAAGAAGACGAAGGGAGGGGCCTCCGGCTCCTCCCTTCCCAATGACGAGGCGCTTGTTCGTGAAGCGGAAATTCTCCTTCTCTCCGGCGAATTATCGGCGGCAACGCAGACGATCGAGCATGCGGGGTCCGGCGATTCGTACGCTGTCCGGGCACTGCTCGCCATTCTCGACGGCCGTCGAAAGGACGCCCTGGTTCTCTTCGAAGAAGGCCTGAAACGCCTGAGAAAGGAACTGGGCGTCAGAAAAGTCTATTTCAGATGTTTTTCCGCCTTTTTTCACCCTCCGCTTCTTATTTCCTTCGGGGACCTGAAAAAGGCGGCGACCTGCGCGGAACTCGGCAGACAGCTCTCATCTTTCGACAAGACCTACGAACTGATGCTCTGTCTTGCCGACTACCACTCCGGCAAGGGGAGCGACAAATTCTTCTCTCTCTTCTCGCCCGCCCGCTGCTTCAAGGAGAAGAACAAACAGGGCCTTCTCGTACTCCTCGCGCTCTGTCTCTCCTGGAGCTCCCCGGAAGCGCTGATGGATCCGGAATACCGTTCACTCTTCTTGAACGCCCTCGACGAACTGCGCGAGTCCGGCGACACGTTCCTGCTCTATTGCGTCGAACTTGCCGAGATGCTCTCGCTTCCGCCGGAGAAGCAAATCCCCGGAAGGAAGCTCCCGTTGCGCGACCTCATCCCCCGCAAGGAGGAGTGGATGGTGGCGCTCAAGGCGTTGACGACGCTCGGGAAGGGAACCGGCGGAGCGAAAAAGAAGCGGGAGCGGCGCATTCTTTGGGAAGTGGACTGGGATACCGAAGAGAACGGCACGATCGTCTCCCCGGAGTTCATCCCCGTTGAACAGGTGATGCAGCCCTCCGGAAAGTGGAGCAAGGGACGGCAGGTCGCATTGAAACGCCTCCAGAGGGAGCTCGTCAAGGAACCGTGGATGACGCGCCAGGATCTCGCAGCGGCGGGAGCGGTCGAGGAGGTCGGAGGCTACGACGGCTGGTACTACAAGCGATGGTTCCAGTTCGACGGCGTGAAAATCTTCTCGGCGCTCGCGGGGCACCCGTACCTCGTCCGGAGCGGCGACGGCAGGCCGATGGAGATCGTGCAGGAGGAGCCGAGACTCGACCTGGCGAGGACGGTCGGGGGCTACCGCGTCCGTCTCTCTCCGCACCCTGCCGAGGGC
>LVBO01000352.1 GCA_001604435.1 Synergistales bacterium Syner_01 | reverse complement strand
GACGACTTCGGCAAGCTCGGCCTGCAGGCGATGGAAACGCACGGGAAGCCCGACGCGAAGTTCATTCTTCAGGGGCGCGACGAGAACATCGGCGCTTTCCGCCCCGACGAAAAGACGATAAAATACGGCAAGACGGAGCCGGAGCTCTTTCACTCGAGTCTGGTGAAGTAGCGCACGGCCGGATGCCGGGGGGTGACTGGAATGAAGCTGATCACAGAACAGGATCTGCGGGCCGAGATAGGCGGCAAGGATCTTCGCTCCTACCGGGTCGACCGGGGGACGATCGTCACCCCTTCGGCTCGCCAGTACCTCAGCGACCGGAAGATAGAGCTCCTGGTAGGGGAGGAGGCGCCGGCGCAACCGACTCGGGCCGCCGCGCCCCTCCCCCCCGGGGGGGCCGAGGGTACGGAGCCGAAGAGGGCCCGTTTCATCGGCCCGGACGGAGGAACCTTCAGCGAGAAGCCGGAGCACCTGACGCACCTCTCGGGCAACCGGCTGGTGACCAAGGGGCATCCGCGCATCGCCTTCAGAGGAAGGATGGACAGCCTCCAATCGAAGATCATGGAATTGCAGGTGCGCGCCGTCGAGCTGGGCAACGGCGTGCTCGCCGAGGAACTGGACGAACTGCTCGACTTCGCGCGCTCGCTCCTTGCCGCCGAGGTGACGGGGCGTCCGGTGGACGACGTTCCGCTTCTCGGGCTGGAGCTTGACGAAATCAGGGCGATGTCCCACAATCCGAAGAAGACCTTCGGACTGGGGCACATCCGCCCGCACTACTCGATGGGCGCGCTCTGCGTCGGGCTGAACGCCCTGCGCTCGGAGGTCCGCGAAGTGGAGCTGGCCGCGTTCCGCGCCTTCTCCGGAAACGACGGCGCGCTCGACCGCTTGGACGTCCTGCGCGCCCTCAACCGCCTCAGCAGCGCCTTCTACATCCTGATGTACAGGCATCTGCCGGCAGGATTCGACAAAGAATTTTAAGCAGGCGACCAACGATAAGCAGGCGACCAACGAGCTGTTTTTTAGCGAGTTGTGTCGATCGCTTAGTGCGACGTTTCTCAGTCGCTAGCGGTTTTTGCGAGTTGTCCGGCAAAAGCATGCCGGAGGCTACGCGCTGTTGGTCGCTTAGTGCGACACGTTCCTAGTCGCTAGCTGATTTTGCGAGTTGTGTCGATCGCTCGCGTACTCGCAGCGCAGCGGAGGGTATAGTGCGCCGTGCCCCTGGGCGCACTTTTCGGGATTGAGAAGAGCATTAGCGATTATTAGTAATTAGATTCGGGGTGTTGTTTTCGTGACTGAAACCGTGCTCAGCGTCGGCATCGACATCGGAACATCGACAACGCAGCTTGTCTTCAGCGCGCTCGAAATAGAGAACACGGCCGGAGTCGCCTCCGTGCCGCGCATCTCCGTCGTGGACAAGCGGATCGTCTACCGGAGCGACATCCACTTCACGCCGCTGCTCTCCTCCACCGTGATCGACGCGGAAGGAGTGCGGCGGATCGTGGAGGCGGAGTACCGCGCCGCCGGCATGGACAGGGAGAAGATCTCCGCCGGAGCGATCATCATCACCGGCGAGACGGCGCGGAAGGAGAACGCCGAGACGCTGCTGCGGAGCATGGAGGGACTCGCGGGCGACTTCGTCGTCGCCACCGCGGGCTCCGACCTGGAGTCCATCCTCGCGGGGAAGGGCTCCGGAGCGGCCGCGTACTCGAAGCGCGAACGGACGTCCGTCGTCAATTTCGACATCGGCGGCGGCACGACGAACGTCGCTATTTTCCGCAACGGCGAGGTGACCGACACCACCTGCCTCGACATCGGCGGCAGGCTCGTGCGCCTCGACCCGAAATCGGCAAGGGTGGAGTACATCGCGCCGGGGCTCGCCCCGGTGATCTCCTCGCTGGGCCTTCCGCTGGCCGAAGGGAAAACCGCGTCGGTGGACGACCTGGAGCGCCTTTCCAGGCGCATGGCCGCCTTCTTCGACGAGCTGATGGGGCTCGCGCCGCGAAGTCCGCTTTTCGAGAGCATGCTCACCGCGCACGACTTCCGGAGCGGCGACCGGACGGCGAAACACGCCTTCTTCTCGGGGGGCGTCGCCGACGGCATCGCCGGCGTTCCGGACGGAGGGCCGTTCGTCTACGGCGATATCGGCATCCTGCTCGGCCAGGCGGTAAAGTGGACGGAGACCTACCGGACTCTCGACGTCGTTCAGGCGGAGGAGACC
>LVBO01000351.1 GCA_001604435.1 Synergistales bacterium Syner_01 | reverse complement strand
CAGCAGGAGATGCCGTACTGCTCCATATCCACAAGTACGGGGATCAGCGGGATGTCCACGTTCCGCATCAGCTCGGACAAGCCCGGGTACTTGGTCAGCTCCCTTTCCATTCCGCCGTACTCCGCAGCGATCGCAGCCCCCCGCTCCGCGAGCGACATCGACTCGTACCCAGATATGACCTTCTCGGCAAGGTGCGCGTTCTTGTCGGGGTGCAGCAGATAGTGCGCCGTCTTGAAATCCCGAACTCGCTCCGGAGAGAGCGCCGCCGAGCCGAAGCAGGCTGCCGCCTCCTTGAAGTCGGGGAGAAGCACGGATTTGCTTGAGAACGCTCCAGGACGGTCGAGAAGAGCCCCGGCTTCATCACCGGGGAAACGCCGATAGCCCCCTTTTTCGTCGAGGACGAGGAGTTCCGAGGCCGAAAGGTGCAGCGGGTACTTCCCCTCGATCACGGGAAGGAGGAGAACGTTTTCCGACGATGCCATCTCCTCCGCCGAAACCTCGCGGAGCGCGACGTTCTTTTTTTCAGGCTCTTCTTCGACCGGAGCCGCTCCGTGAAACTTCGCGGCAAGGCTCTTCAGCCCGAGAACGCGGCACTTCTCCAATAACCGCTTCGCATCCACAGGCCGAGGCTCGAAGACGGAGAGGTCCTCCTCGGTATCGCAGAGGAGGCGCGTCAGCTCCCGGCTCCGGAACGCCTGCTCCCTGTGCTCCTCCATCTTTTTTCGGAGCGCTCCTTTCAGTTCATCCAGACATTCGTAAATGCCTTCGAGGGTTCCGAAATCCGAAAGGAGCTTCTTCGCGGTCTTCTCCCCCACTCCGGGAACGCCGGGGACGTTGTCGACCGAATCTCCGAGGAGCGCCAGGTAGTCGGGCATCGCCGCGGGCGAAAAGCCGTACTCCTCTTCGAAGCCCTTCCCGTCCATCGTACGGAAGCTGCTGATGCCCGTCACCGGTCTGAGGACGACGACGTCTCTGTCGAGCACCTGGAGGATGTCCTTGTCGGACGAGAGGATCAGCGTCTCCAGATTGCGCGCGGCCGCCGCGCAGGCGCAGGAAGCGAGCACGTCGTCCGCCTCCACCCCCTCCCGCGACACCACGGGGACGCCCATTGCGCCGAGCAGCTCAAGAATGATCGGCAGCTGCGTCTTGAACTCGGGGGGCGTCGGCTTTCGTCCCGCTTTGTATTCGGCGTACGCCTCGTGGCGGAAGGTCGGGCCGGGGGCGTCGAAGACGACGCCGCAGAGATCGGGGTTCCAGTCTTCCGTGATCTTCTGGAACATGTTGAAGAAACCGACGATCGCGTTCGTCGGCGTGCCGTCCGGCGCGTTCAGTTCGCGGACGGCGTAGAAGGCTCTGAAAGCCAGCCCGTGTCCGTCCACGAGGAGGAGTTTCTTTCTTTCCGGTGCGCTCATGTCGTTCCGCCTGCCTTTTTCATCCAACTGGTTTTTTCTTCGTTCAACTAGGTTATAATAACCTATTGCAGGGATTCATGCACACACAACGCAAAGCAAGACGAAACATCGGGGAGGAACTGAAATGGCAGACACGGTACGGGTTCGCTTCGCGCCAAGCCCAACGGGAGCGCTTCATATCGGCGGCGGCCACACGGCTCTGTTCAACTGGCTGTGGGCGCGGCACACTGGAGGAAAGTTCATCCTCCGCATCGAGGACACGGACAGAGAGCGCTCCACGAAGGAATACGAGGACACCATCATGTCGGGTATGCAGTGGCTCGGGCTCGACTGGGACGAAGGGCCGGACACGGGCGGTCCGTTCGGTCCCTACAGACAGTCCGAACGCCTCTCGACCTACCGCGAGGCGGCGGAGCGGCTTCTTGACGAA
>LVBO01000350.1 GCA_001604435.1 Synergistales bacterium Syner_01 | reverse complement strand
CGCGCCGCATGGGCGCTCGCCGGTCTGGAAGTGCCGCAATCGCCGATGTACCACGCGGCTTCGTTCATGGACGAACCGCTGATCACGGCGGAGCGTCGTCAAGAGCTGTACCGTCGTTTGAAGGAACAGTTCTATTCGCCGTGGAGGCAGACGGAGCCGCGCCAGGCAGCCGAGGTGCTGGAGTGGGTTTTCGACAGGTACGGCGTCAACGTCTACGGTGAGAATCTCCAGCCGCGTTCGGCCGCATGGGTCGAGGAACAGCGCCGCCAGGCGCGGCTCGACGCCGTTGGAGAGCTGAACCGGCACGCGATCGGCATCAGGCCGACGTCGCTTCGCCTGATGCCGACGGAGACTCCCGCTTTCCGTTCACCCGAACTGGCGGGGGAGGGGTACCCGTTCGACTACCTCCAGAACAGCGCGGTGCACCCCGGAGAACCGCTTTTCGTATCGCATCTCTCGCTGGACGGTCTGTGGGCGTGGTGCGACACCTCCTATGCTTCGGGGTGGGTGGAGGTTCGGGATCTCGCTTTCGTCGACGATACCGCGAAGGCGAGGTGGACGGCGCTGCCTCTCGCGGTGATCGTACGGGAGAAGGCGCTGCTTCGCGACGGGACCGACTCGCTCTTCCGGGCGAAGGTCGGGACGCTGCTGCCGCTGCTGCGACGAGGCATTTCCGAGCATGTGCTCCTTGCCCCGGTGCGCGGACGGAACGGCCTGATGGACGAGCGCGCCGTCCGCGTCTCCGCCGAGGAAGCCGTACCGGCGCCGCTCGTTCCGACGCCGTGGACGCTTGCCTCGGTAGCGGAGGAGTTGCGCGGCGAGCTCTACGGCTGGGGAGGTTTTCTGGGCAACCGCGACTGCAGCGCGATGACGAGGGACGCGCTGCTCCCCTTCGGCGTCTGGCTGCCGCGCAACTCGAGAGCGCAGGCGGAAAGCGGGAGATTCCTCTCGCTCGAAGGACTCTCGAACGAGGAGAAAAAAGAGCTTCTGAAGCGGGAGGGCATTCCTTTTCTGACGCTGGTCGGTCTTCCGGGGCATATAATGCTCTACGTCGGAACGCACAGGGGAGAGCCGCTCGTCTTCCATAACATGTGGGGGATACGGACGGAGCGAAAGGGAGTGGAGGGACGGTATATCGTCGGACGGGCGGCGGTGACCACGCTCGATCTCGGCGGTGACCTTCCCGAGCATGCTCAAGGAAAACTGCTCGTCGACCGGATCAACCGGCTGGGCTTTCCCGCGGAGGACGGAGTGAAATAAACGAAACGGGAGCCCCGGGGAAAATTCCGGGGCTCCCGTACTTTCTTCAGGCGCGTCGAGCGCCGAGCCGGAGGCGGATTCGGGTCAGTTCGTCCGTTCAACGAGCCCGGCGTCGATCAGCAGATTGATGTGGTGCTGGATATACAGGAACTGAAAGAGGAAGGCGAAGACCTCCGAGCGGGCGACGATATTGGCCGCCAGCGGACTTTTGTCGGCGCCCGCCGCGTACTCACGTAAAATTCGCCGCAGGGTGAAGGTAATGACCGTCGAGAGAATGACATACGCCATGAAAACGTAGCTGATGGCGGTGTCGACGGCCTGTTGCGGAACTGCCGGTCCGATGAGCGAATCTCCGTTGAGAATCACTGCCAGAGCGACTGCGGTGCATGCGAAAAGGCCGGAAACGACAGGATGGATGCGTGTCTTCTCCGACATGGAATTCAAGGTGCGAAGCCGCAGAAAGAGCCAGACGACGGGGTAGAGGAAAAACGTGAGCAGTGTGAAGAAAAGCATTATGAGCGGGCCGACTTTCTTGAGTCTCGCTTGAGGAAAGGAAGCGCCGGACGTTTTTTCCTGCGCCGAGCTCCACGTTCCTTCGACGGGCCACGGTGAAGCGCCCCCCTCTCCCCCGGTTTTGGAACGCTGCTTCACAGCGACCCCGCAGTATTCACAAAACGCCGCGTCCTCCTGGATCACGGCGCCGCATCCCGGACAGTTCTTCATAACGCATCGCTCCTTGAAAAAGAATCGGACTTCTTGACGCCCTCGTATCATACCACAGCCTTCGGAGCCGGTGATGTCGACCGGTTCAAAGTTGGTGCATTCGTCTATTGACAAAGTAGACCGGATGGTCTAACCTGTCAGTCGCACTTTGCTGTAGAAGTGTTGAGGAGGTGTGCTGTGCGTTCTCGTTCCAGAAAATTGGATGAAGAGAAAAGGAGAAGCCTTATCGACGCGGCCATCGAAGAAATAGCCGCGAACGGCATCGAAGGAGCGTCGTACAACAGGATCATCGAACGTTCCGGGCTGAGCAAGGGAGTGGTGTACTACTACTTCGAGAACAAGGAGAGCCTGTACAAGACAGTGCTCGAAGAGGTGGAGCGCCAGTTCGTCGCGGCCGTGGGGACGTTGAAGATTCCCGACGACAAGGAGGCTTTCTGGGATGTGTGCAATGTACACTACACGAAAGCGCTGAAGTTCGCCGCCTTCAATCTGCAGATAGTCGACGTGGCCCGCAGTTTCATCGGTCCGGCCAACAATCCGCTCTTCGACAGCGGAGCGGTCTTCGAGTCCCTTCGGAGGGCGGAGCGGTGGACGAGGTATGTGCTCCGGAAGGGGCAGGAGCTGGGCGCGCTGCGCGACGACATCGATTTCGATCTGCTCCGGAATGTGGTGCAGGCCGTGGGGTATACGATGGATTCATGGCTGTTCGATAAGCTGAGGGGCGATCCTGAATCGGTCGAATTGGAGCGTTTTGTGGAGTTTGCGTTGGATATGTTCAAAAGGATTTTGTCGCCGTAAGCAGATGAACGCCGAACGCGATAAGGAACCGCGTCGTTCGCTTAGAGCGCATGGAGCTGGTGCTGAAAGGATTGGGAGAGTCATGTTGAAAAAGTTCTTTTCGAGGTTGAGCGTTCTTTTCTGGGTCGTACTTCTTTGCGCCGGGGGGGTACTGATGGTGCTCCGTGTTCAGGCGAGGCTTGAGGAATCCGCGGCCAACGCCGCGGCAATGGAACAACAGGAGGAAGCCGTCGTTCCTGTCGATGTGCGGGAACTCGTCCGGCGCGACTGGGAGGTCTGGCGGAGCTACTACGGCCAGGCGAAGGCCGGACGCAGCCAGACGGTCTCTTCCTACGTCAAGGAGATCGTCCGGGATGTCCATGTCCGCATCGGCGACAAGGTGAAGGAGGGGCAAGTGCTGTTGACGCTCTCCTCGCAGGACCAACGCGCTTCGGAAGCCGCGCTTCGCTCCAGCTACGAGGACTCGGTCAGGGAGTTTCAGCGCTTGTCCGAACTCCAGAAGTCGGGGGGCGTCTCCAAGTCGCAGGTGGAACAGGCTCTGTCCCGCATGAAGAGCGAGGAGGCGAAGCTTCAGGCTTCTCGTTCCACCCTCTCCCGGACGCAGCTGAGGGCAAGCATCGACGGTATCGTCGCCTCGCGGATGATCGAGCCGGGAGAGGTTGCGGGCGAAAACAAACCCCTGCTCACCGTCATCGATCTGAAGGACCTGGAGGCGGAGATCATGGTCTCCAGGAGGGATATCATGAGCCTCAGCCCTTCGACTCCTGTGGAGGTCGTCTCCGACGGCGCGCGCACTATGGGCGTCATCCGGAGGATCAGCCCGGAGGCGGCGGCGGGATCGGGGCTGTACACCGTGGTCGTTGGCTTGAACGGCCTCGACATCCTTCCAGGAACGCATGTCGAGGCGAAGTTCCTCGTGGAGCGGCAGGAGAATCTGCTCGTCGTGCCTTCGGATATCGTCCAGAGACGCGGCGACAAGGCGTTCGTCTATGTCGTCGAGGGCGAGAGGGCGAGGCTTCGCGAGATCGTTCCGGGCGAGGGGCAGAACGGATCTCTTGCTGTGGCTGAAGGCCTCGCCGAGGGGGAGCTCCTGGTGATCAGAGGGCAGAACCTGCTCTCCGACGGAGCGCTTGTGCAGATTGCCGGAACGGGATCGCCCCAAGCGGCTTCATCCGATATTGCGGAAAAGACGGCTGAAAAGTAGTCATGGGCGGCCTTGTACGTTTCTGCATAAAGCG
>LVBO01000349.1:2063-5706 GCA_001604435.1 Synergistales bacterium Syner_01 | reverse complement strand
TTTCGAGCGACAGCATGCGGCCTCCTCAAGAATACTAGTATACAAGGCGCGTTTCCACAAGAAAAGAGCCAGAGCTTCTTCCCGCTCTTACTATCCCGCAGGAGCCGCTCCTTGTCAAGAAGATTTTCCCGGCGCACGCGACAACGGGGGAAGAGCGAGGGGGATGAAGTTCTCCGCCTTCCTCGCTCTTCCCTGGAAGTCACTTCTCGACGTTCTCTTCGAGCATTTTGTCGGTGAACATAACGTACCCCTTCGAAGGCCCCCAGGACCAGTCGGGCAGACTCCGACTGTACACGCCGACCGTCAGCAGAAGGACGTCGCTCCCCTTTTTGACTGCGGCCTGGGCGGAAACCTGCCGAGTCATGACAAGACGCACAATCCTGTCCGTTCCTTCCTGGAAGCGCCAGTCGTTCTTCCATTCCGCCGAGATAATATTCATCCGCAGCAGCGACGTTCCCGGGTGTTCCTTCACAACAGCTTCCTCGGCCGCTGCGCGTATCTCAGCCTCATCGGGACCGGAGAACCGATCGGGGAGCATGCGTATTTTCTCAACGCGCAGTTCCCTCAGCGCGTCGGCTTCCTTCGTCAGCGCTTCCATGTCGGATCGCGCGGCGCTCAGCCCCTCGTCTTCGGCAGGAAGAAAGACGGCGGCGGAGTCGATCGAGCTTTGTATGCGAGCCAGAACGTCGCGTCCGAGAAGATTGAAATCCTCTCCTTTTTGCGCTTTGGGCACATTCTCCTCAATGAACTTCTTCCCCCAGTCGAGCTGCGCCCGTGCATCGCCGAGGGCGGAGTTTCCGAGATTCCGAAGCGCCGACGAGAACTGGCCGAGCCTCGATTCTATCTCCTTTTCGGTTTCCGCCAGAAGGTCCAGAGGCTCCTTTACTCCGGCGCTCCTGTACTCTTCCAAAAGCGCGGCGGCCTCTCCATGGATTCGGTGGCGTTTGGCGAGCTCCTCGGGTGTGATATCAAAACCCGCGTACGAGAGCATCTCCTTCTCCGGATCCAGATAGGGTTCGTCATCCATTCTGCTTTTCGAGGCGACATACGGCCGGAGCTTCCGTAGCCATTCGCCGCTTTCCGCCTCGCGGCCGGCCTTCGCTTCCGCCTCCGCCGCAGCGGTCTCGGCCGCGGTCGTTTCAAGCGCAACAAGTTCTTGCTGCGCCGCCTCCATCTTCCGTATCCTGGCGACAACTTCGGGGTGCTCTTTGAACTCCCCGTACTCGTCAAGCAGCTTGCCGATATTCTCTTCCACCGTCCGGAGCTGTTCTTTCACTCTTCGGACAAGAGATTCGGGTGTATATTTCTCTCTCTGGGCGCCGAGCATGCTCTCTATCTGTGCAAGCGGCCTGTCGGACTCGCGGAGATACCGCGTCGCGGTCGCGGGAAGCCTGGCCGGAGGCGTCGCCCCCGAAGCCCCCGCTCCCGCGGCGCCGGTCTTCGCCCCGGCGGCTTCTTTCCTCTTTGCTATTTTTTCCGCAAGTTGATCGATCCTGCGTTCGAGCGAGCCGACCTGGCTGTTCGACGGATCAGCCTCTTTTGCCAGCGAGATGGTTTCCTTCGCCTTCTGAACAGACTCCCATGCCGTATCGAATTTGCCGGACATGAAATCTTTTTCCGCGCTTCGGAAGAGCGTATTCGCTTCGCCGAGCAGTGCCTTGACATCGGCGGCCTCGGCGAACGCCGGAAAGAGTAAAAAGAACACGCATACTGCGAAGACGACACCGCTGTTTTTCATGATATATACCGCACCTCCCGTTTCAATGATCTGCTTTCGTTATGCTCCTACTTCGCTCTCCCCGGAAGAACTCCGGCGATCACGAGGAGGAAACCCGCGATCCCGACAGGCGACGAACCGACCGCCACCAAGTATCCCTGCATCCAGAGCATTATTCCCGCGCCCTCCATAAAACGGCTCGTCAGAAAGGCCAAAAGAAAAAACTCCGCGGACATCCAGACGAGCAGCCCCGCGCCGACGACGACGCAGCATCCGCGGATCGTCCGGAGGTTCATGGACATGTGGAGTACGGATTGGCGCACTGTTTCACCGGGTCGAGCCACCCGGTGAGCATGTGCCCCTCCGGATGCCTGTACTGTACCAGCGCCCATTTGCCCTCTCCTCCGATTATTGAAACCTCCTCGTCGCCGAAGATATCTCCGGTTGCGGGAGCATCGGGCGAGGGCCTGGTACGGAGCCCCGCCACATCGCCGGGAGCATAGTTTCGAAGGCTCACGCCCACCAGCTCGCCGAAGACCCATCCTTTTCTCCCGTCGTGAAGGACGACGGAGAGCCATTTATTCTTGTGCCCCGCGACGCCGACCGTAATGATGTCCGGGTCGTCGGGGCGGTGAGGAAGCGTGGCGATGATCTTTCCGCCGGGCGCGTCGCGGACGTTGGTCCCCTTCGGATCGGGGTCGATGATATACGCTTTGAAGTCGCACTCTCCCTCCGCCGGCAGGTACAGCGACCTGTCGCCTTTGAAGGGCTCCCTTGAGTCCTCTATCTTTTGGGGAGTTTCCGTCGCGCCGGACGATTCTTCCACTCCTTCGCGGTCAAGATCCTCGTACATTCCTTCGAGGCGTTTGACCCTGTCGTTGTTCATCAGCATACGCGCGTGCAACGGGAACCCCTTGTCCCCTTTCTTCCCGTAGAACCACGTCATGAAGAGCACGTTCTTGTTCCGAAAATCTTCCCACGCCGTCAGATTCGCCGCGGCGGTCTTCGTTCCTTGTTCTCCGATGCGTTTCCCCAGACGCTCGCTCTCGTTCTTCACCTTCATCGCCGCGGCCAGCTGGGCATCGGTCTGCTTCCCGGGATAATCTCCGGCGAAGGAAGGCTTTCCCGCTTTCAACTCCCCGGTCCACGCCAGGAGTTCGAGCGTTCTTCCGCGGACGACCTCCATCTCCGCGATGGCGTTGACGACAAGCCACATCGTGCCGCCGTCGAGGCTGTTGTAGATCGCTCCGTACACCGAACCCACCAGTCCGAACTCCCTGTCTCTCCAGGGGATCCATGCCCGCTGCGCCGTCCGCAGAGCGTCCTGCCCCTCCTTGGAAAGCAGCCCCATCAACTCCCTGTAGGCACGGTTGAGCTCCGCATCCCACTTCTTCGCCCCTTCACGGGCGCACTCGATCATCCCGTGGGTGCTGGGATCCTTGTCCATACACGCTTCGATCTCCGCATCCAGGGGGTGTTCGGTTCCCCACGCAACACCGCACAGCAACAGCAGACAGAGCGCCGACACAACCGCGAGCTTCATGAAACCCCACCTCCATCCTCAATCATAGACAACCCGGCGGTAGGCCAATCCGCTGACAACCGTCCCGCCGCCCGACTTTCCCTCCGTGATTGCAATCTCGTCGCGCTCGAAGGAAAAAATCAAAGTATCTTCCTGCCGCAGAATAGGCGTACCAAGCCTCGAGGCCGCTTCAGCAGCGTCCATTCCAAGCAGAATATCCGCGAAACCCATGAAGCCCGCCGGTATCTCGACGGACTGGAGGAATCCATCCCAGTAGACAGCGGAATGGCCGTGAAATTCCAGCGTGACGATCTCCGCGGTCACGTTGAAATCGGGGATACGCAGCTTTTCACGCGAACGCTTCATTGGTTCGCCGTACATCTTCACGGCCAGAACAGGAGAGA
>LVBO01000349.1:0-2050 GCA_001604435.1 Synergistales bacterium Syner_01 | reverse complement strand
CTCCCAACTTGTGAGAGACGACCCGATACCACGGAAATTCGTCGCCCCGTTCCGATCTGCCCGTCACCAGGAGCTCGCCTCCATCGTAGTCGTGCAAAAAGCGACCGATGACTTTCGATGATGTCGATGGTTCCGAGCGAAGATTCACCCTCTCCCCGGTCAGCCTGCCGGACTTCGGCCATTCAAAGCTCTCCACGGTCGGATTCGCGGCAAGCGGAGCACAAAGGAAAAACAAACACGCCAGTACCGCACTCATTTTTATCGCTTTCATTCCTCATTCTCCCCTTTCGATCGAGAACGCATGCTACCAGCCCCGCCCGCCGCCGCCGCCTCCCCCTCTTCCGGAGGAACCGCCTCCGCCGAAGCCGCTGCTTCTTCCGGAGGAAGACGACGACGTGGAGGAAGACATCCGGGGCGGTGTATAGGCGGATGCGGAACGCCGCATTTTTCCGGGGAGTTCGGCTGAGAGAAGTAAAAACGCCTTTCCCTCTCCCGAAGGCGTTCGAGAGTCCTGCACGGCCCATGCGGGAGCGTAACGTGCTTCTTCGAGCACCGCGCTGAAGCTGTCCGCCCAGGTCTTCGCCACATCGAGAGCCAAGGCGAAGGGCAGGAGCCGCTCGAAGAGCGACGGCGTTTCCTCAGGAGGATTGAGCATGCTCAAACGGTGGCGTTCCGCGGTTCCCATGTACATCGCAAGGCCTTCTATCTTTTCCGAAAGACGCACTCCCTCCTCGGTCCGCACCGGCATGATTCGGGCAAAGAAAAGGAAAATCGCCGTCGCGAGAATCAAACCGCCCGCGACGACCGGGTCGCTCCGGAGCATGTTCGTCAATGCGTTCGCACCGAGGAATGCAAGCAAAAGAACGAGTGAAAACCCCACCCAATACCCTTTCCCTGTTTTTCTCTTTCCCCGTGCAAGCATGACCGCTTCTCCCCCCGCGATCCAAAGAATACTCGCCGCACTGAAGATGAGCGCCGGAACGAGCAACGTATCCAGTACATCCCCGGAGAACAGCGGGCTCCCGAGGAAATCGACTATCCAGAACATCGGAAGGAAAAGAAGCAACCCTAAAAAGGTATACTTCAGATTCCACGATGAATAGTGTGCCGCTTTCCGTTCATACGCTTCCTTGAGGAGCTTCTCGGCCTCGAAAAAGTTCTTCGCCGCGCTGGAATCCACAGGGATTTCCTCCGGGAAACGGCCGGAAAAGAGCGTGGAAAGCAGGCTTCGAAGCAGCGGCGAGAGCGTCTCCTCGCCGAAGGGCTTCCCCGAGCGGATGATCCACGTCGTTCCGCTTCGCTCCTCGAAACGAAGCGCGCCTTTCACGGCGAGCGCAAGCAGATCCGAAGCAAGCACCTCGGAAGAATAGACGCCTTCCCGGAAGAACCGCGCGAACCCGGCTTCGATAGCGGGAGGCGGCTCGAAAAGCGGAAAGATCGTCCTCCCCTCGGGATCTTTCCCCTTGGCCTTCCAGGTGAAAAAGTAATAAGAAAAGACCGAGAGCACGAAGAGGAACATCACCGGTATCCGAAACGTCGTGAAGAATTTTTCAAGCCGTTCGGAGAGCAACGGAGGCGGGGGCGTTACACGTCCTTTTTCCCACCCTGCGGCTACCGAGAACCCTTCGCCGGGCAGAAGCGTCCGGGTCGTTTCGAAAGAGCCGTCGGGCGCGATACGGAAATCCCCGCCCCGCTCTCCGCGGCGTCCGGTGTACGCGGCGTGCATCCGGAGAGACGCGCCCTCCGGAAGCTCCACGCGATAGACGACACGGTCGATCGGGAAGACCCAATCGTTCCCTGTGACATTCCAGAAGAGTTCGTCATGCGATTCGAAAAAACCGATCCAACCTGAAGTTCTGTACGTGATCTCGTAAAGGTGCTCGCCGGGGGAAAGAAGAACATCGGGATTTCCGAGGCGGATCTCCAGATCTCCTCCCCGGCGCTCCACAAGAAAAGGAACATTCGAGCTGTTCAGCACGGCGGAAAGAAGCTCAAACTCCGTCCTGACATTCTTTCCCTTACCGTCGGTATAATCGGTGGGGAAAACGCG
>LVBO01000348.1 GCA_001604435.1 Synergistales bacterium Syner_01 | reverse complement strand
TCGAACTACGGGCTGACGACCTTCAGTCATCTCGCTGCGGCGGACAAGACCTGCTCCGACTCCTGACAAAACACCTGACAAAAAATCACCCCATTGGCGAAAAGTTCGCGAAAGGGGTGATTTTTTGTGCGATGCATTGTATCATACAATGTAACTATGTTAACTCTCCGCCGATCGGTGGAGGAAATACTCGTCAGGAGGTCGAGAAATGCGGGAGAGAATCTGGAAAGAAGTAGATGAAATCAGGGAGTACGTGGTAGATGCGCGACACTTCGTACATCGAAACGCGGAAGTCGGGTTCAACGAACATACAACCACCGCGTTTATCAAAAAGGAGCTGGAGGCGGCGGGAGTCGAAATGATCCCTCTCGCCATCGAGACCGGCGTCCTCGGAATCATCCGCGGGAGCGCGGAATGGAAGGGAGCGGGGGAAGCGCCGACAATAGGGCTTCGTGCGGACATAGACGCCCTCCCAATCGAAGAAGCGACCGGCGCGCCGTACGCATCCCAAAACAAAGGCGTCATGCATGCATGCGGACACGACGGGCATACCGCCATCCTGCTTGCTACGGCAAAGATACTGCAAAAAAAACGGAAGGAATTCGCCGGGACGGTGAAACTCTTCTTCCAGCCGGCAGAAGAGACGCTCTACGGCGCCGCGAAGATGATCGACTGCGGCGTTCTTGAAAATCCCGCAGTCGACGCCGTCGTCGCGCTTCACGGCGGGGTCGAGGTTCCGATCGGTTCCGTGGCGGTCTACCCTGGCCCGTTCATGGCGTCGGGAGACATCTTCAAGGTAAAGATGGTCGGCAAGGGAACCCACGGCGCGTATCCTCACAGGGGAAGCGACGCCCTCGCCGCCGCGGCGCAGGCGACGATCAGTCTGCAGATGATCCTTGCGCGGGAGATAGAAGCCAACGACCGAGCGGTGCTTTCCGTCTGCCAGATACACGGTGGCAACGCGTTCAATGTGGTCCCCCAGGAGGTCGAGATCGCGGGAACAGTGCGCTGCTTCTCTCCGGAAGTCCGCTCGAAGATACGCGAACGCCTGGAGAGCATCTGCACGCATATCGCGGCGTCCTACCGCTGCGAGGCTGTCTGCGACTATACCTTCGGCATTCCTCCCGTGATCAACGATCATGAGGAAACCGAACTGCTCGCCGAAGCCGCGCGCAACGTGCTGGGGCAGGAGAAAGTGATCCGTCTCGCCAACCCGATGATGGGCTCCGAGGACTTCGCGTACTTCCTGCAGAAAGTACCCCGCGGAACGATTTTCAGACTGGGAGTGGCCGGAGACACGCCGGTATCTCTCCACAATCCCGGATTCAACTTTCCCGACGAGGCGCTCCCGGTAGGCGTAGCGGTCTTCGTCAGCTATATTATGGGAAAGCTGGCCCGTTAACGCTTCGATTCGAACGAACAAGGACGTCATTATCCTACGAGTGAAAAGGAGAGATTGCAGTGATCGAAAAAACAAAAGGAAGCAGAGTTCCGCACGTTTTTGCGCTCATGTTCATCATCACGATCTTCATGGCTGCGCTTACGTGGCTCATTCCCGCCGGGCAGTACGAGAGAGTAAAAGAGGGCACGGTGACTAAAGTTGTCGCGGATTCTTTCAAACTGATGGACTCCAACCCCCAAGGGTTCTGGGAAATTTTCAATTCCGTCGTGAAGGGGTGGATTCAGTCAGCCTCGATGATCTTCATGGTCTTCTTCGTCGGCGGCGCAATTCGGATTCTTGAAGAAACAGGAACCATCCGCGTCGGGATGAACCGTATCGTCCACAAACTGAAAGGCAAAGAGCTGTGGGCGGTCGCCATCATCATGCTCCTGATGTCCATCGGCGGCGCGACCGGTGTCTTCGCGAACCCGGTGGTCGCGCTCATTCCCCTCGGCATTCTGCTTGCGAAGGGGCTTGGCTACGACGCCGTCGTCGGTTTCGCGATGATCTACCTCGGATCGTACGCAGGCTTCAACGTCGGCTGGGGGAACGTCTTCACCGTCGGAATAGCTCACACCATCGCCGAGCTTCCTATGTTCTCCGGTTTCGGCGTCCGCGTCTTCTTCCACATCGTGAACCTGTTCCTCACCTTCGGTTTCGTCTATCTCTACATTAAAAAAGTTCAAGGCGACCCGACGAAGAGTCTCGTCTACTCGGCCGAAACCGCGGCCGAGGCGTCCGATCACTTCGAAGAGAAGGAATCGATGGACATCCGCCACATGATCTGCACCGCGATAGTGATCATCGCCTTCGGAGCGATCATCTACGGCTCGCTTGAACTGAAATGGGGGATCGACCACTACTCCGTCGTCTTCCTGATGATGGCCGTTTTCTGCGGTCTCATCGGCGGGCTCGGTATCAACGGAACCGCAGTCTCCTTCGTGAAAGGGTGCGGCTCGATGGCCTACGCCGCTCTTGTCATCGGAATGGCCCGCGCAATCTCCGTCGTGATGACCGACGGCAAAATCATCGACACGGTCGTCTACTACCTCTCTCTCCCGATCTCCCAATACGGCCCAGTGATCGGCGCCAATCTCATGTTCTTCGCCAATATCGTCATCAATTTCTTCATCCCTTCAGGCTCCGGACAGGCCGTCACAGTAATGCCCATCATGGTGCCGCTTGCCGATCTGACCGGCATCACACGCCAGGTCGCGGTTCAGGCTTTCCAGTTCGGCGACGGGTTCACCAACTGCTTCATCCCGACCGCAAGCGTCGTCATGGGATGCCTCGGTATCGCGGGGATAGCCTACGAGAAATACGTGAAATGGATATTCCCGTTCATCATGCTGCAGGTCGTCCTCGCAATGGTCGCGCTCACAGTGCTTCAGCTTATGCAATGGGGGCCCATGTAGTACAAAACGACGTCGAATCCGCCGCTCCTTCGGGAGCGGTTTTTTTATACGCCTCTTCCCGGCGCGGGCATCCCTGGAGGACGTGGAAATGTACGCGGTTTCGTGATACTCTTTCCGTACCGGAGAAGATTCCGGTATATCTTGTGTGTACCGAAGGAGGCATGTTCTGATTGAAAGCTTATGAACCTTTCCCAATCAAGGATCTTGAACTGAAAAACCGTATAGTCATGCCCCCCATG
>LVBO01000347.1:2737-3393 GCA_001604435.1 Synergistales bacterium Syner_01 | reverse complement strand
CTGTAGAGGTGGCGGAGATACGCTCGTGTGAAGGTTCGGCACGCGTAGCAGTCGCACTCCGGGTCGACGGGCGAGAAGTCCCTCTCGTACTGTTTCTTCTTTATGTTCATCGCCCCCTCCGGCGTGAGGAGCGTGCCGTTGCGGCCGTTGCGGGTGGGCAGCACGCAGTCGAACATGTCGACGCCGCGGGCGACGCCTTCGACAAGGTTGTCCGGCCTGCCGACGCCCATCAGGTAGCGCGGCTTCGACGCAGGGAGCACGGGGGCGAGCACATCGAGAATCCGGTACATCTCTTCGGCGGGCTCGCCGACCGAGAGACCGCCGACAGCGTATCCGGGGAAGTCGAGAGGAATCAGTTCGGCGGCCGAACGAAGCCGCAGGTCCTCGTGGACCGACCCCTGCACGATGCCGAAGAGGGCCTGGTGGGGAGCTTCTTCGATTCCTCGTGAGTGCGCGTCGAGGGAACGGCCCGCCCAGAGCGTCGTCCTTCGCACCGCCTCCTCGGCTTCCTCCCGCGAGCACGGGTAGGGAGCGCACTGGTCGAAGCACATGGCGATATCGCTTCCGAGATGCAGCTGAGTCTCCATCGACCACTCGGGCGACATAACGTGCGTCGAGCCGTCGAGGTGCGACTTGCAGACCACGCCCTCGTCCGA
>LVBO01000347.1:2215-2695 GCA_001604435.1 Synergistales bacterium Syner_01 | reverse complement strand
GCAGGTGAAGGTGGTAGGTGTTGGAGAGGATGATCTTCGCGCCGATCTCCTCAAGTTCGAAGGGCGCCATCGCCTTGACGGTCGCCTGGGTGCCGACCGGCATGAAGACCGGGGTCGGAATCTCGCCGTGCTGCGTGACGACCCGTCCGGCTCGCGCGCCGGTGACCGGACAGACCGCGTCGACGACGAATTCGAGGGGAGCTTTCGCGCTCATGATATCCCGCCCTCCTCCGCTCGATCCGGTCCCCATCCGAAGAGGCGGGCGGCGTTCGCCTCCACTGCGGCGGCGAAAGAGGCGAAGGGAACGCCCCTGATCTCCGCGGCCTTCTCATAGACCAGCCCGACGTGCATCGGCTCGTTCCGTTTGCCCCGGAACGGGTGCGGAGTCAACCAGGGCGAATCGGTCTCCAGGAGAATATGCTCCTCCGGCAGCTCACGGAAGAGCGCTCGCAGGGCATCGTTCTTCGGGAACGTGAGCGG
>LVBO01000347.1:0-2143 GCA_001604435.1 Synergistales bacterium Syner_01 | reverse complement strand
CGGCTTGCCCGTCTCCGCGGAGAAGCGGATATGCTCGCGGAAGCTGTTCCGCTGCTGCTCGCGCGGGGAATGGTCGTAGTGGTAGTCGAGCCCGGTCTCGCCGATCGCGGCGACGCGGGGGTGGGATGACAGTTCTCGCAACGCTTCCGGGATTCCCTTACCCTCCACGGAGCAGGAGGGTTCCGTCGCCGCTTCGTGCGGGTGAATCCCTACGGCGGCGAAGACACCGGAGGACGCGAACTGCTCCGCCGCCTCAACGGCAAGGCGGCTCGTGCGGATGTCGCTTCCTATGACGAGCATCCGGACCACCCCGGCCTGCACGGCGCGCGCCACGACCGCGGGGGTTTCCGCGCCGTAGTCGTCCGCGTGCACGTGGCAGTGCGTGTCGACGAGCGGCGGGATTCCGGGCGCCGTGCGCTCTTCTTCCGCGATGCTCCGCGGACTCTGTTTCTCTTTTTCCATCTGTTTCATCCTCGTTTTCTGTTCATTATCACACTGTTCCGCCGTGCTCGGCGGTTACAGGAATCAGGGAGCCTCCCCGAATTTCCGGAGAGGCTCCCCGTCGATGATGCAGGCCGGGACTCTCCGCCGCGGGAGCGGCGTCCCGGATGCGTTCGCTCAGCTTACGCGGCTGCCGAGAGGGATATCCTTGTCGGGGGTAAGCAGCGCGAGCGTGGTCTTCTTCCCGNAAGAACTCCTTGATGCCGGAGACGATGGTCCGCTTTTCGTATCCGAGGTCGACGGTCAGCTTATAGAGCTTCTTCGACTTCGGTATCTCCTCCACGTTCACGATCTGCGCCACGCGCAGTTCGACGGCCTTGAAGCTCTCGATTCCCACCAACTCCTCGTGGACGAGCGCGGGCTCCTTCGAAGCGGGCTGCGCTGGAACCGGCGCTTTCGCCTCGCGCGACTTCTTCCATTCTTCCAGGTCGATGCGCGGGAAGAGGACCTTTCCCTTCTTCACCGTGAGGCCGGGTGTCCTGTCGCCCCACGAGAATCCGTCGAAGCGCATGTTCACCGGTTCGCCCTCGAGTCCGAGCTGCTCCCAGATCCGCGCGGCGGTCTCGGGAACGAAGGGGGCCACGAGCATGGCGCTCAGGCGAAGGATGTCGTAGAGGGTGTTGAGCACGGAGGCAAGCTCATCCGTCTTCCCCTCCTTGGCGAGCTTCCACGGCATGGTTTCGTCGATATACTTGTTTCCGCGGGAGATAAAGCTCCAGATGCTCTTCAGCGCGTCGTCGAAGGCGAAATCCTCGATCTTCCCGTCGACCTCGGCGAGGACTTCTTCGGCGCGCCGGGCGATCTCCTCCTCGCGCTCTCCCCCGCCTGCGGAGGCGGGAAGCGCCCCCTGGAAGAAGTTGTCGATCATCTGGAGGGTTCTGTTGAGCAGGTTCCCCAAGTCGTTCGCAAGGTCGGAGTTGATCCGTCCCACCAGCGCGCTTTCGGAGAAGTCGCCGTCGAGACCGAAGGGGACCTCGCGAAGCAGGAAGTAACGGAAGGGGTCCGCGCCGTAGCGGTCCACCATCTCGAAGGGGTCCACGACGTTCCCCTTCGACTTGGACATCTTCTCCCCCTCGACGGTCCACCAGCCGTGGGCGAACACCGAAACGGGAGGGTTGACGCCGAGCGCCAGGAGCATGATGGGCCAGATCACGCAGTGGAAGCGGATGATGTCCTTGCCGACGAGGTGGCGCACTTCCGGCCAGAAGGCGTCGAACTTCTTCCGGTCGTCGAGGTAGCCGCAGGCCGTGACGTAGTTGATCAGCGCGTCGAACCAGACGTACACCACATGCGCGTCGTCGCCGGGCACCGGGATCCCCCACTTCAGGGTGGTCCTGGAGATGGACTGGTCGCGCACGCCCCCTTTGAGGAAGCTGACGATCTCGTTGTAGCGGCTGCGGGGCATGACGCCCTTCAGGTTCTTTTCATAGTAGGCCAGGAGCTGATCGACGTACTTCGAGGCCCGAAAGAAGTAGCTCTCCTCCTCCATCATCTGGAGGGGGCGTTTGCAGTCGGGACAGGTCTTCTCGTCGCCCATGCTGCTCTCCGGAACGTAGGTCTCGCAGGGGACGCAGTACCACCCCTCGTACTTCCCTTTATAGATGTCGCCCTGGTCGAGGAGTTGCTTGAAGATGGACTGCAC
>LVBO01000346.1 GCA_001604435.1 Synergistales bacterium Syner_01 | reverse complement strand
ATTAAAAGGAGGGAACTGATCATGAAAAGAAGGGCTCTATTCGCATTCATCTTAGTGGCATGCATGTTCATCTCTACTTCCGCGTGGAGCGCGCCCGCGAGTCCGTTTCCCATCATTTCGGAACAACCCGACGGCTCTTCGGTGGAAGTTTTTCGGCGGGGAGACGAGTTCGTCAACTGGGTCGAAACTCCTGGGGGTTATCCTCTTGTAAAGAATACCGTCACCGGTTTTTGGGAGTACGCGTACGTTTCGGGAAACACGTTGACGGCATCGGGAACGGTCTACCGCTCCAACGACTTCCCTCCGGCAGGCGTGGTGCGGGGATTCAAGCCTTCGCAGTCCTTCGTTCAGCAGCGAAGACTTGCTGCGTTCGGAGGTTCCGCTCCCGACAGAGGAACATGGAATCCTCTTCCCGTTTCCGGCACACGGAAAATACTCGCGATCCGCGTAGGTTTCGTCGACCGGGCACTCACTACCGCTGCAAACGATACGGCGAACGCCTTCTTCGGCGCAACGAACTCCGTGAAGAAATACTACGCCGACCAGTCCCGAGGCTCGCTGCAAATCATTTCCGCGTGAGGTGGGAGCGGTGTGCTTGAAGTCACTCTGGACGCCGGAGATTTCAACAGCGGCAATCACCCCGGCGTGTTGATCTCCGACGGCAACAACACTACCGCGCACGCCAACGAAGTTGCTTTTCTGGAGAGCGTACTCGCCAAAGCTGCGGCGCAGGGCGTCAGTTTCGCCTCCTTCGACACGAACGGCGACGGCCGCATCACTCCCGACGAACTTTGTGTTTATCTGATCGTCGCAGGCTACGAGGAATCAGGCTCCGCGCTGACTCCTTCCGTATGGGCTCATGCCTGGAAATCCTGGACTAACATGGGAGCTGCGCATGAAGTTTCAATAGCGGGAAAAATGCTCTCGGACTGGGCGATGAACGGCGAACTATACGACATTGGCGTTCAGATGCCCTTCGGTGTCGTCGCCCACGAACTCGGACATCAGTTCTGCAAACTGCCCGATCTGTACGATGTAGCCCAATACAACGAAGGACTCGGCCATTTTTCTTTGATGGCCGGAGGGAGCTGGGGGCGCGTTTCACCGGCGACGCCCGGATCCACCCCCGTCAATCTCGACGCGTGGAGCAGGCAATATCTTGGGTGGGAGACACCTCAAACGCCCTCCAGCGGCACTATAACACTCGGAACCCCGTTCAACGGTCAGTATGCCGCTGTGCGCCTTTCTTCATCATCGCACAGGAGCACGGAATACTTCCTTGCGGAAGTGCGCGCGCTCTCAGGATGGGATGCAGGACTTGGCGGCCTGAGCGGTTTCAGCGGAGTCACCGGTTTCATCGGAGGCCTGCTGATACTCCACGTGGATGACACAGTAGGCTCCGGCAGCCTGGAACAGGCCAACGACTTCAACCGGTATGTTGCCGGACAAAACCAAGGGTGCATGGCGGTGGAGGCAAACGGCTCCTACATGGCAAGCAACGGCTCTCCCAGTAATTTGGCCAGAGGCTCCGCATACACGCTCTGGTACAACGGAAATCCCAACTACATCGGAAACGGAACCTTTACAGGCTCCAGCAATCCTAATTCAAATTTCTACAACGGGACCTCGTCCGGGATAGAAATCCGCAGTATTTCAGCCGGTGGGACCACCATGACGGCTAATCTTACGATTCCCGCACCGGCTGTTCCTGTCACGGGGCTTGTCGTGGCGCCGCAAGCGCACTCTCTTGCCGTCGGCGGCGCCGTGACATTGACGGCGAGCATCACTCCCGACAACGCGTCCAACCCCTCCGTGACATGGACCTCGGATAACCCGTCCGTCGCAACGGTCACGCCGTTGCTCGCCTCCGGTAGCATCGCCGCCGTGACTCGCGGAGCCACGGTGAGGGCTATCTCTAACGGTACCGCACGGATCACAGTCAGCACAACGGACGGTTCAAATCTTTCCGCCACAAGCACGATCACTGTCGGCGGCGATAGCGGCAGCAGCGGCGGCGGATGCACTGTCGGCGCCGGAGCGACGATACCGGCGGTGCTTCTGCTGATGGTTCCGTTGGCGATGCTCCTCAAAAGGAAGTAAACGACTCGGAATTTAGTTTTGCGAGCACTTGAGTTCATACGAAGAGGGGGAGACGAATGCGCTCCCCCTCTTCGTTCGACGCAGAAGCGCAGCATAAGCAGATTTGAAAGGAAGTCGGTGAAACACTATGCGAACTTTATTTGCAGCAGCTTGTGCATTCGCGTTCTTTTTTTACCTCTCAGCGCCCCTTTCCGCCGTGGAAACACAGAATCCGCTCCTGGAGGGAGTGATAACGGCAATAGACGGTCTCCCTTCTTCCGGAACGCAGATTACCGCATGGGACGGGCGTACGCGCTTTAAAACCGCCACCGACAAGGATGGCGGATTTACGATGGAAGGCATTTCTCCGGGAAGCATCTTTGCACTTCGTCTGTCCCCGAAGAATTTCCCC
>LVBO01000345.1 GCA_001604435.1 Synergistales bacterium Syner_01 | reverse complement strand
CGGGGGGCCTGGTTGAAGGTGGCCTATTTTTCTCTCCCCAACGCATCGTTTGAACTTGTGGAGTACCTTGGAGCGAAGGGAACAAAGCTGGACACCTCGACGAACAATGTCGGAAGCGCCCATGTCTGCCTTATCGTCGACCGCTTCGACTCCTTCATCGAAGAGCTTGCGGAACGCGGCGTCGTTTTTGCGGGCGCAATCTGTACGATTCCCGCCGGTTCGAACAAGGGAAAGAAGATCGTTTATATCGAGGACCCCGACGGAAATACTCTTGAGCTGGTGTCGTCCGCAGCTCTTGCCTGACCGTCCGGAGGCGCCAACGGGTAGCACCCCGCAAAGGAGGATGAGTACTCCATGTTTGGACAATATTACATGATTACCGGGACAGGGGCTTTTGCCCTGATTCTCCTCGCCGTGATCACCGGGTTGTTCGGCAGGAACCTCAGAAAGGTCATCCCCGGTCCCGCAGTCTTGAAGATTCACAAGTTCTCGGCCCTTACGGGAGTTCTTTGCGCCCTTCTGCACGTGCTCGGCGTGCACGGATATTGACCGCGTTCGTTCTTTTTCAGGCGTCACAGTCTTTCTAAAGAAAGGTGATCGACAGTGCTTTCTATGCCACGCCAGAAGATCCTCGTCGCCGAGGACTCGCTCAGTCAGCGAATGATGATCTCGCGCCACCTCCGCAACTGGGAGTACGACGTGCTGGAGGCCGCCGACGGCGTAGAGGCCTTCACCGCGTTTCGGCAGCAGAGCCCGGCGATCATCATTACGGATCTCGATATGCCGGAGATGAACGGCTTTCAGCTTATCGAGCAGATCCGTAGGCAGGAGATAGCCCGTACGTACATCATCGTCCTCAGCGCTTCCGACGATAAATCGAGCGTCGTTTCGGCCCTTGCCCTGGGCGCCGACGACTATCTCGTGAAGCCGTACCACCCCGAAGAGCTGCGCGTGCGCCTGACGGGGGCCGAACGGGTGTTGCGTCTCCAGAACCAGGAGCTGCTCATCTTCGCGATGGCCCAGATGGTGGATACACGAAGCCCCGAGACGGGAGCGCACCTCGACCGAGTGCAGTACTTCAGCAGGCGTATCGCGGAAGAGTTCGCCGCGGAAGGGGATTCGTTCGTCACCGCGTCGTGGATATCGCAGCTTTTTTCGCTCTCTCCGCTGCATGATATCGGCAAGATCGGCATCCCCGACGCCATCCTGAACAAGCCGGGCAGGCTGACTCCCGAGGAGTTTTCCATTATGAAGGAGCATGTCGATATCGGCGCTTCGGTCTTCTCGAGGATCTACGAGCGCACGCACTATGCGCCCTTCGCCTTTGCAACCGATATTATCCGCTACCATCACGAGAAATGGGACGGGAGCGGATACCCTCAGGGACTTTCGGGAGCGGATATTCCGCTCTGCGGGCGGATTCTCGCCCTCGCCGACGTCTACGACGCCATCAGCAGCAAACGGGTCTACAAACCCGCCTTTCCGAGAGAACAGTGTTGGGATATCATCAACAGCGGCCGGGGAAGCCATTTCGACCCGCGTCTCGTCGACATTTTCAACCGCAACGAGGACTACTTCTGGAATATCGTCGAGGAGCTGCGCGATGCCGATGACTGACTTCGATGAGCCAACGGGAGGAGGGATTGTTCATGAACGGGCGGTTCTCCCGTTTTTTCGGGCGCATTTCGCTTCGCGGAATTATTCTCATCGCTTTTGTCTTTCAGATCCTTCTTCCGGTGTCGTTCCTCGGGTGGATGTTCCTCGGGACCTCCCGGGAGTCGGTCGAAGCGCTCTCCATGCGCTTGGGGCGAGAAGTGGCGGCGCGAATAGCGGAGCATCTCGAGTCGTACATGGCCGTTCCTCCGCTTGTGAATTCGCTCAATGCGGACGCCCTGGAGTCGGGGAGAGTCGACATCGCCTCTCCCCGGATCTGGCAGCCTTTTTTCGCCGAACGCATCAGGGCCTTTCCTTCAATAGCCTATACGTTCATCGGCACGCCCCGCGGGGAGTTCTTCGGTGCGCGACGTTGCAAGGAGAATGTCGAACTCTTCATTGCCAGTCCCGAGAGAACAGGAGGCGCTTCCGTCTATTTCTCGGTCGACCCGCAGGGGATGGCGGGAGAGGAAATCATCTCCTATCCCGGCTTCGATCCCCGCTCGCGCCCGTGGTATAAAGCGGGGGAACACGCCGATGCCCCCGTCTGGAGCGAAATCTACCGCCATTTTGCGCTCGAGGATCTGGCCATTACCGCCGTCCAGCCTCTTCGCGCGAAGGGCGGCTCTCTGGTCGGCGTGCTCGGCGTCGATCTTCCCCTCTCCGGTATCAACAGATTCCTCGGAGAGCTGAAGGTGGGCGCCGAGGGACAGATTTTCATCCTCGACAGCGACGGGTATATCGTGGCCGATTCGACTGTCGACCGACCTTTTTTCATCCGCGACGGCGTCTTTTCCCGGGTTGCGGGTGTGGCTTCTCCCAATCCGGCAATCAGGGGAGCCGCCGATAGGATGGCGCGCGAAGGACGGGGAGAGAACGCAGGAAGAATGTTCACCGTCGAGAATTCCTCCGGCATTTTTGAGTACGTCCGAACCCGTCCGTTTACATCCCTTGGCCTCGACTGGGAAATCGCCGTCGTTATTCCGGAGAACGAATTCATCGCGCCGGTACGTCGCATGGCACGCTCCGCGCTCGTGGTCACCGTGGCCGCCCTTGCTCTTTCATTGCTGACGGCGTTCTGGATCTCCCGCTGGATATGCCGTCCGCTGTCGGATCTTGCGCAATCGGCGAAGGCCATCACGCGGGGCGAGTGGCGCGCTCCGCTCGTCCTGAAACGGGACGACGAGGTGGGCGAGCTGTCCCGCTCTTTCGCCCTCATGTCGAAGCAGCTTTCCGAGGCTTTCTCGGGACTGGAGGAGAAAGTGCGCTCGCGGACGGTCGAGCTTGAGCAGAAGAACAGGGAACTGACCGAGTCCAAGGCCGTCTCGGAACGGCTCGCCGAGGAGGCGGAAGCGGCGAGCCGTGCGAAGAGCGCGTTTCTGGCTTCAATGAGCCATGAGATTCGCACTCCGATGAACGCCGTGCTCGGACTGAGCGATCTTGTGCTCGCAACGCCGCTCTCGGAAGAGCAGCGCGAGTATCTCACCCTTGTCCAGACATCGGCGGAGTCGCTGCTCGGCATTCTCGACGATATTCTCGATCTTGCGAAGATCGAGGCGGGCAAGATGTCGCTCGAGAACCGCCCGTTCCGCCTGCGTCCTCTCGTGGAGCAGGTCCGCGCGCTTATGCGGCCTCGCGCGGAGAGAAAAGGAGTGTCGCTTGGAGCGTCCGTGGCGTCGGGGCTCGCCGACGCTTTCACGGGCGATCCGCTCCGCGTGCGGCAAATTCTGATGAACCTCGTCGGCAATGCCGTGAAGTTCACAGCGGAAGGCTCGGTGCGAATCGATGTAACGCAGGCGGGAGAGGACGAGGAACAATCGCAGGTAGTCTTCTCGGTCAGCGACACCGGTCCCGGTATTCCGCATAACAAAATACACCTCCTTTTCGACGATTTTACACAGTTGGACGGTTCTTCGACCAGGAAACACGGGGGGACGGGGCTCGGCCTGGCCATTTCCCGCAGCCTCGCGCGCCTGATGGGCGGCGATATCACCGTGGAGAGCGAAGTCGGCAAGGGGAGCGTCTTTCGCTTTTCATTGCCACTGCTTCGTTTCTTCGGAGATGTGGGCGAAGAGCAGGATGCTCCGGACTCCGGATTCTCTCCAATGAAAGGAACCGTCCTGCTCGCGGAGGATAACGCCGTCAACACGAAGATGATCGTCGCGATGTTGAAGAAAACGGGACTCATCGTCCGGCACGCCGCGAACGGACTGGAGGCGGTCGAGATGTGGCGCGGCGAACCGTTCGATCTGATTCTCATGGATTGCGAGATGCCGGTGATGGATGGATTCGAGGCGACGAGGACGATACGCTCCGAAGAGCGTGAAGGAACGAGCATTCCGATCGTGGCGCTCACCGCGTATGCGATGAAAGGGGACAGGGAGCGCTGTCTGGAGGCGGGCATGACGGAGTATCTCTCCAAGCCTCTCCGTTCCCGCAAACTCTACTCGTTGCTCGGTCGTTACCTCGGGTGCGCGTCCTCCTCTCTTTTCGCCGAACGCTGCGAACAGCCCGTGCGAGTTCCCGCCGAAAACGGAGAGCGTGAACGGTGGGAGCGCGGGCTCGGCGAACTGCTCCTCTCTCTCGACGGAGACCGGGAAGCGCTCGCGGAGATGTTGGAAGCGTTCTTTACCGAAGTCCCGGAGTTGCGCGGCTCCGTGCGGAGCGCTCTGGAAAAGGGAGATTTCTCCGCCGCGGCGCGTTCGCTGCACAAACTCAAGGGAGTTCTCGGCTCTCTCATGGGAGACGAGAGTGCCGCCCTGTTCCGCGCCCTCGAAAACGAGGCGAGGACAGCCGTTCTGAAAGCGGACGACCCTCGTCTTCGTGAAATGCACGAACTGCTCGACAGATACGAGGTTTTTCTCCGTGAAGCGGCTTCCCGCTGAGCTTCCGGTCTTTGCGCTCATACGGCCGGGGGGCGTTTTTCGCTTTCCGCAATTTCGGTTGAAAAGACCATCTTTTCGGGCGAAACGCTTCGGGGTATAATCCTCTCCAATCTTTCGTCCAGGAGGCATTGATATGAATCCACAGTTTGCACGAAGAATGACGCGCTTTCAAGAGTCCGATCTGACGCCCATCCTGCGCCTTGCGGCGAATCCTGAAGTGATCTCGTTCGCCGGAGGCCTTCCCGCGCCGGAACTCTTCCCTGTCGAGAATCTGAAGAAGGTGGCCGTGAGCGTACTCGACACCTACGGCAGAAGGGCGCTTCAGTACTCCACCACGGAGGGGCATCCTCCCCTCCGCGAGAAGATCGCCGCCCGTACCAACAAAAACCTGAAGACCTCGCTGACGGCCGAGAACGTCGTGGTGACCACCGGCTCCCAGCAGTCGCTCGACATCTTGGCGAAGATGTACATCGACGAAGGGGATTGTATCCTGTGCGAGAGTCCCACCTACCTCGGCGCTCTTTCCGCCTTCAATTCGTGCCTTCCGGCGTACCGGGAAGTGGAAACGGACGGCGAGGGAATGGTGATCGACGATCTCGAGAAGGCGCTCGCCTCGGAGAAGCGCGCGAAAATGATCTACGTCATCCCCGACTTCCAGAACCCCTCCGGCAAGACGTGGTCGCTTGAACGGCGCAAGGCGTTTCTGGATACCGTCTCGAAGTACGATATTCTGGTTGTCGAGGACAACCCGTACGGCGAACTCCGTTTCGAAGGGACGACCCCCCCGTCGCTGAAATCTATGGATGCCCGCGGCCAGGTCGTGATGCTCGGCACCTTCTCGAAGATCTTCTGCCCCGGCGTCCGCGTGGCGTGGGTCTGCGGGGAGCCCGCGTTCCTCGAGAGCTTCTGCAACCTGAAGCAGGCCGCCGA
>LVBO01000344.1 GCA_001604435.1 Synergistales bacterium Syner_01 | reverse complement strand
TCGCTTCACTCCTCAATATTCCGCGTTCAATGAAGGGACGTGTTTTTTTCCGTCTTCCTTCAGAGCTTGTTGCAAGGCTCCGCGAACACGAGTCGCTCTCTCGAAATACGCAATGGTTGAGAGGATTGTGGGGGAGTTGCGGTTCTTTGTATTTGCCGAAGTCTGGATACTATCTCTGTTTTCGCATCTCCTCCTCCCAGACGGAAGAGAGAACTGCGCATCTTTTGAAAAGGCTCGGTTTTTTCACTGGACGAAGAAAGAGCCAGGGGAAATATGAAATCACTCTCAGGAATCAGCAGGAGATTGCCGATATGCTTGCGAGTTTCAACATGGTAAAGACGATGCTTCATCTTGAGGAAAAAGCAATTTTCCGTTCACTGAGAAACCAGGCGAACAAACTGGTGAACTGCGACGCTTCCAATATTCGCAAGAGCTTGGAGGCATCGTCACGCCAAATAGAAATAGCGCGCAACGCACTCGTACTCCCTGATTACGAAGATTTTCCCGACGTGTTGAAAGATCTCATCTCGACACGTCTGGCGAACCCCAGCATGACGCTTGAAGAACTCGGACACATTCAGTCTCCACCTGTGAGCAAAAGTACTATAAAATACCGCTGGAAAAAGTTAGAAGACCAGGCAATCCCTTTATGCCAGCGGCGGAAAAAAAGTCCTCAATCTCCACATTCCTCTCTGCCGAAGTGACGGAGCGCATCGTATAATAGAGTTATCCACAATGAAGAAGCTAAAGGAGGTCGGAAACACGTGAAACTGCGAAAGTTTACAGAAAACGATGTCCGCGGGAAAAAGGTGCTTGTACGGGTTGATTTCAATGTTCCGTTGAAAAACGGAACAGTAACGGATTCCACGCGAATCCTTGCGCACAGGGAAACTGTCGCGGCACTTCTCGGATGGGGAGCCAAGGTGGCGCTCTCTTCCCACCTTGGGCGTCCCAAAGGAAAAAAAGTCCCTGATATGTCTCTCGAATGCGTCTTGTCGGAAGCGGAAAAGGCGTTCCGTGTTCCAACCCATTTTTGCGCCGATTGCATAGGTCCTTCAGTCCAATCCGCAATCGACGGAATGAAACAGGGGGAGTTGCTTCTGCTCGAAAATCTTCGTTTCTATGCCGAAGAACAGGAAAACGACGCGGCTTTTGCAGCAAAGCTCGCGGCGCCGTTCGACGTCTTCGTAATGGACGCATTCAGCGCCTCGCATAGGGCGGACGCCTCGACAAACGCAATTATGAAAATTCTTCCCTCCTTCTCAGGCGCTCTGCTTCGGAGAGAAGTCGAAATGCTCTCGGCCGTGAGCGAGAAACCGGAACCTCCTTTTGTTCTCATCCTCGGAGGCGCGAAAGTTTCGGATAAAATCGGCGTAGTCGAGCATCTGATGGACAAGACAAGCGCTATACTGATCGGCGGAGGCATGGCCTTCACTTTTCTTAAAGCGGCTGGAAAACCGATTGGACGTTCCCTTTTCGAAGCCGAAAAAAAAGATTTTGCCCTGGAGATGATGGAGAAGGCGCAGCGCTCAGGAGTCGAAATCCTCTTGCCTGAGGACGTTATTGTAGGAACCTCTCTAGAAATGACGAGCGGTGAAAAAACAGTGTCCGCCGACGCAATTCCCGACGATGCGATGGGATTGGATATAGGACCGAAGACCGTATCGCTTTTCGCCGAGAGAATCGCAGGAGCCAGAACGGTTCTTTGGAACGGTCCGATGGGCGTTTTTGAAAACCCGCTCTTCGCCTCGGGGACGAGAGGAGTGGCCGAAGGAGTGGCCGCATGTACCCGAAAAGGAGGCATTACTGTCGTCGGCGGAGGTGACACGGCCGCAGCCGCAAAAATGCTCGGCTTCGATCAGAACGTTTCTCATGTCTCGACCGGAGGCGGCGCAAGCCTTGAGTTTTGCGAAGGGAAAGATCTTCCAGGCATTAAACCGCTCGAAGAGTAAACAACCAAGGAGGCTGATGGGCATATCATGAAGAAAATCTATTTGTACGGCAACTGGAAGATGCACATGCTTCCGTCGGAAGCGGAAGCTTTTTGCAGCGAGCTTCTTTCCGGGACGGCGGAGGAATTGTATAGTACACGTTCAATCGACATCGCTCTATTCCCGCCCTACATTTCGATAACGCCCGTAGCGCGCATGCTCCCGGAGAACAGCTTCTACAAAGCGGGCGCTCAAGACGGCTGGTTCGAAGACAGGGGTGCGTTTACGGGCGCAGTGTCCATGGATATGATTCGCGAAATAGGATGCACTCACGTCCTCGTAGGACATAGTGAAAGAAGGAGCATATTTGGTGACACAGACGAGATAGTCGGGAGGAAGCTGAAACAGGCCGTTCAAAAAGGGCTTATTCCCGTGTTGTGTTTCGGGGAGACTCTTGAACAGCGTGAAGCGGGACAAACGCTCGCAATTCTTGGGAAACAGCTTCTGGCGGCATGGAAGGACATTGAAGCGGACGAAATCAAAGGAACCAGTGAACTCCCCGGTATTTTGCTTGCTTACGAACCGGTTTG
The DNA here is from genome assembly GCA_001604435.1 of Synergistales bacterium Syner_01. Lineage (GTDB taxonomy): Bacteria > Synergistota > Synergistia > Synergistales > Aminobacteriaceae > JAAYLU01. The sequence goes on along the minus strand of LVBO01000344.1, from coordinate 1,451 downwards.
GGCTATCGGCACCGGACGGAACGCAAAGGCTGCGGATGCGCAGGAGGCTTGCGCTTTTTCACGAAATCTCTTCAAAGAGCGATTCGGCGAGCATATGGACTGTCCCGTTCTGTACGGAGGAAGCGTCAAAGAATCAAATGCCGCGGAGCTTTTATCTCAGCAAGATATCGACGGCGCGCTTATCGGAGGGGCTTCTTTGAAGGTCGGTTCGTTCTTGGGCATTTATGAAAACTACCGGAAGTCGGCGGACTGAAAAGAGAAAATGTAACATAAGATACATTATAGGACACCTTTGACACGGAAAAGAACCATTGAAAAACCGGGCGGCCTCTTTCCAAGGCCTGCCCGGTTTTTTACAACATCTCTATCGAAACGAAAAACCCGCGGCTCTCTCAATCATGGTACGCATAATGATACGAGCGCGCGTCTCTCCACATCTTCTCCAGGTTATAGTGGTCTCTCCCGGCCTTGCTGAATACGTGCACCGTAAGGTCTCCCGCGTCGATCAGACGCCAGCGCATACTGTCGTTTCCCTCGACGCTTGTCTTGATTCCCTGCACGTGAAGCGCTTCAAGTGCCGCATCCCTCAACGTATCCATATGAACGTCAGAATTTGCCGTTACCATTATGAAAACATCGGAAATCGCCGAAGAACCTTCCAGGTCAAGCGCAACGATATCAAGCCCTCTTTTGTCCGCCAGCGCTTCGTACAGGAATTCATACTCCTTGAGCCGGTCATCCTGTTTCTTCAATCCTTCACCCTCCCCTTTCCGGAAAGATACTCACTGTTTTTTTTCAGCAAGTTCTTCCAATCGCTTCAACACAAGCGCATGATCCTTGCCGATGATTATTGTAGCATGTGAAACATTCGAAGTTCGCGATATAAGACGAGGGTTTACGCTGAGCAGTTCCGCCAGCGTCTTTCCCGTTTCCGCAACCGGCTCCGTTGATTGTTCCGGAAGATGTATCGTCGTTGTGCGATAGTCGAAGTGGCGCGCATTCCCGATGTGCGTCACATCGATGCCGATCTTTTGCAGCGCCGTCGCCATCGTCTTTCCAAGACCTGAAACTCCGGCGCCGTTAAGAACGGCCACAGGGGTATTGATCGCGGACGCATCGGCTTCTTCCTTCGCGACATCTTCGGATACCGCTCCGTGACCGTCCGGTACCCCCGTCAAAAGCGCTGAAGCGGCTGCGATATCTCCTACCCAGTAGCTGATATTCGAGATATAGGCCGCCTTTCCGGGCATCGTAAAAAACCGGATGTTCTCACCCGGCATCGAAACAAGGTACGATGCGAGCTGCAATCCCTGAGCAGGCGTCATATCGGAGTTTACCATCTCGATCACCTTATTCGCTAAATCGGGAATCTTCGGTATCATGTACGGGCTCTGCAACTTTTGCAGTACAGCCTTGATGAAGTCCTGCTGTCGCTTGACCCGGCCTATGTC
>LVBO01000343.1 GCA_001604435.1 Synergistales bacterium Syner_01 | reverse complement strand
TCGATAAAGAGCAGCGAGCCCTGCTCCTCCCCGGCTTTCCGCGAACGAATCTCCAGGCGGCCCACGGCGGCGATGCTCGCCAGCGCCTCCCCGCGGAAACCGAGCGAGCGGACGCTCTCCAGCTCCTCGACTGTGCGTATCTTGCTCGTCGCGTGTCGGGCCACTGCCAGCGGCAGATCGTCGAAGGACATTCCCTCGCCGTTGTCTTCGATGACGATACGGAGCTTCCCGCCCTCGTGGAGCGCGACGGAAATTTCCGTCGCCCCCGCGTCGAGCGCGTTCTCCACAGTCTCCTTCACTACGGAGACGGGGCGCTCGACCACCTCTCCCGCCGCGATGCGGGAGTACACGTCCTCAGGAAGAAGAGAGATTTTCAGAGCGAATCGCCTCCCTGCTTTTCTCGACCAGCGAGTAGAGTAATTCCAGCGCCCGGAACGGTGTCAGCGTATCCGGCGTCAGCGCCGCGATCTCCTCGACGATACCGGAGCGCGCCGACTCGAACAGCGTCATCTGCCGTATTCCCGGAATATCCTTCCGCTTGGCGGCGTGCGGCGGCGGCGCGGCGCATTTTTCATCTTTCTCGAAGCGCTGCAACAGCTCGAAGGCCCTCTTGAGCACCGGACGCGGCAGCCCCGCAAGGCGCGCGACTTCGATGCCGTACGACCGGTCGGCGCTCCCCTTCACCACCTGGTGCAGAAAGAAGATGCCGTCCGCATCCTCCTTCACGGCCATGCTCAGATTTTCGATCCCCGGATAGCGCTCGTCGAGGCAGGTCAGCTCGTGGTAGTGCGTCGCGAAGAGCACCTTCGGCGAGCAGGCGCACCCGTCCGCCAGGTGTTCGAGAACGGCCCAGGCGATGCTCATGCCGTCGTAGGTGGACGTCCCGCGCCCCACCTCGTCGAGGATGACCAGGCTCCTCTCCGTCAGGTTGTTCAGGATGTTCGCCGTCTCCACCATCTCCACCATGAAGGTGCTGCTCCCGCGCGCCAAGTCGTCCCGCGCGCCGATGCGCGTGAAAATCCGGTCGCAGAGTCCCATCGCCGCCGACTCCGCAGGAACGAAGCACCCAGTCTGCGCCATCACGACGAGCAGCGCCGCCGTCCGCAGGTAGGTGGACTTTCCCGCCATGTTCGGCCCCGTGATCAGGGCGATCCGCTTCTCGGAACGCCGCAGCGCGATGGAGTTGGGGACGAAGGGCGAATCGGTCAAACACTCCTCCACAACAGGGTGACGTGCGTTCTGGACGACGATATCGTATCCGTCGTTCAGTTCCGGGCGGATATACCCCCGCTCCCTGGCGACCTCGGCGAAAGAGGTCAACACGTCGAGCGCCGACAGGACGCTCCCCAGATGCTGCAACTCCTCCACGCGGGCAAGCGTCCGCTCCGTCAGGCCGTCGAAAAGCGCGCCTTCTCTCCGCGAGATCTCCGACGCCGCCGAGGCGATGCGCTCCTCAAGCTCCTTCATCTCCTGCGTGATGAAGCGCTCCGCGTTCACCAGCGTCTGCTTGCGGATGAACCACCCGGGCAGCTCCACCTCGCCGGCGTTCAGGGCGGCCCTGCTCACTTCGAGATAGTAGCCGAACACCTTGTTGTACCCCGCCTTGATCCGCGAGATGCCCGTACTCTCTCTCACTTTTTCGACGTAGGCGTCCATCATCCCGGAAGCGCCCGCCTCGACGCCGCGCCACTCGTCGAGCTCCGCGTCGTACCCGCCGCGAATCAGACCTCCTTGCGTCCTGTTGCGTGGAAGATCGTCCTCGAGGGCCGCGCACAGCTCCTCGCGGAGCGCCGTGAAATCGGCAATCCCTCCGGTCCAGCGGGAAAGCGGCGAGTCCGCGCACAGCGGCAGAATCGAAGGAAGCAGAAAAAGAGTATCCCGGATCGCTCCAAGATCTTTCGGCGTTCCGGTTCCAAGGCTCAGGCGCGAAGAGGAGCGCTCCACGTCGCGGCACTCGCCGAGCAGGTCGCGGAGCGCGCGCCGCTCCCCGGCGTTCTCAACAAGCCATTCGACGGCATCCTGCCTGCGGCGCAGCTCGTCAAGGTCGAGCAACGGACGGAGCAGCCACTCCCTGAGCAGCCGCCTCCCCATGGTCGAACGGCACCGGTTCAGCGTCCGGTAGAGGGACGGCGCGTCCCCGTTCTGCTCCTGCCGCGTATCGAAGAGCTCGAGATTCCGCCCGGTCGTCACGTCCAGATGCAAATGCTCCGACGAGCGGAGCGGGTGCGCCCTCTTCACGTACTCCACCGCGCCGAACTGCGTTTCGTGAAGATACGTCAGTACGGCGGCGGCGGCTCCGGCGGCGGGAGAGCCGTCCTCCAGGCCGAAGGAGGCAAGCGTCGCCGTCTTCCAGTGCTGCAACAAACGCCGCGTTCCCTGGACCGGGCTGAAGAACTCGTCCTCCCTCGGGAGAGGCAAGTAGTCGCCCACAAGCGGCAACCATTCGGAGAGCGAAAGGCCCGCCGGATGCAGCAGCTCGCCGGGCGCGAAGGAGCCGAGCAACGCGGCGGCCTCCCCCTTCGGAAAGACGCCGGCCTCAAGACGGCCGGTCTCCACGGAGAGCAGCGCCACGGCAAGCTCCTTCCCGGCGCGGCATACGGCCGCCAGCCGTCCGCCCGAACCGGCTTCCTCGGGAACGTACGTCCCCGGCGTGACGATGCGGATCACCTTCCGCTCGACGATGCCCTTGTTGCTTGGCTCGGTGA
>LVBO01000342.1 GCA_001604435.1 Synergistales bacterium Syner_01 | reverse complement strand
GAGCAGAATTCCGGAGACCGCCTTTTTATTCTCCGAACGGGCCGTGGTGTACATCGCCAGAGCCGCCGCCGGAAGAGCGAACATCATGATCGGGAAGAAGCCCGTCATGAAGACGCCCGCCGTCGGGTCGCCCGCGAAGAAGCGGTGCAGGTCGCCCGTGACCGCCTGTCCGGCCGGGCTGGTGAAGCTGCCGAAGACGAACCAGACCATGCTGTTGAGCACGTGGTGCAGGCCGAGCGGAAGAAGCAGGCGGTTCAGCGTGCCGAAGGTGAACGCGCCGAGCAGTCCCGCGCCCAGGAGCCACTCGCCGACGCCGTGGATCGCCTGCTGGATCGGGGGCCAAATGTAGCCGAAGACGAGCGCGAGGACGATGCTGGCCATGGAGGCCGCGATGGGGACGAAGCGCTTGCCGCCGAAGAAGCCGAGGAAGTCGGGGAGTTTGATGTTATGGTACTTGTTGTAGAGCATTCCCGCAACGATGCCGGAGATGATGCCCGCCAGCACGCCCATGTTGATCGTCGAGTTGATGGTGACGACCGCTTTGGTCAGTGTGAAGTAGCCCACCGCGCCCGCGAGGGCCGCCGCGCCGCCGCCGTCGAACGCCACGCCCGTCGCGATGCCGACGGCGAAGAGCAGCGCCAGGTTGTCGAAGATCGCCGCGCCCGCCTGCATAATGAACGGGATATCCAGCACGTCCGACGCGCCGAGTCTGAGAAGCAACGCCGCCGCCGGGAGCACCGCCACCGGAAGCATCAACGCCTTACCGAGTTTCTGCAAACCTTTAAGCATGTACAACACCGTCCTCTATTGAATTGGGGGGCCTTGCCCCCTGAAGCCCTAAATACCGAAGGAAATCTCGTACTTGAATCGCTTCCCCCTGTAGATGCACTTCGAGTACTCCACCGGAGTCTGAGGCTCGGCGTAAGCGACTCTTCTGAAGAGCAGCACCGGAGTTCCGGAGTCGAGACCGAGGTTCTTGGCTTCGAAGTCGGAGCAGAGCACCGGCTCGATGGTCTGCGAGGCGTGCGAGAGCTTCATGCCGAAGTGCTCGCGCATCAGGGTGTAGAGCGACCTCCCCTCCAGCAGATCGCGCGAGAGCTCCGGAAAGCGGCACCCGGGCACCCATGCGTTCTCGAGGGAAAAGGGCTCGCCTTCCACGTAGCGGAGGCGCAGGATGTTGAAGACCATGGGATCGTGCTGCGAGAGCTGCAGCGACTCGCGGATCGTGCGTGACGCCTCCTCCTCGTCGAAGGCGAGAATGTGCGTCATCGCGTCGAGCCCCGCGGCGCGGATGTTCTCGGAGAAACCCGTAAGGCAGGATGAAGTACATGTCGGCTTGGGAAAGGAGACGAACGTTCCCCGTCCACGTTCCCTGTGGAAGACGCCTTCGTCGACAAGCGCGGAAACGGCTTTGCTCGCCGTCATGCGGCTGATGGAGAACCGTTCGCAGATGTCGCGCTCGGAGGGAACGATGTCGCCGGGGGCAAGAGCCCCGTCGTCGACCATCGCCTGCAAAATCTCCTTGAGCTGGTAGTAGAGCGGAACCGGGCTCTCCTTGTCCAGTACGCGCATGGAACATTTCCCCCCGACCGGTAGAGTCGTATGCATGTTATGTGGACTATACCACGACGATGGGAAGGCGTCAAGCGGGAGAAAAATGAATCGTTGGAAGAAGACGTGAAGGAGAACTGCAATCGCTCGGCCGAAAAGTACGAGATGCGGCAGGGCTTCGCAATCGAGTAGGAGGGGCGGCCGCCCGCTCCTACTCGATTGGTTCGGGGCGCCGCTACGCCTTCAGCGCCTCGCCGTAGAGCACGGGGACGACCACGAGGATGAGCGCCGTGGCGAAGGTGAGGCCGAACATGATGGTGACGGCCATCGCCGAGAAGAGGACGTCGAAGTAGAGCGGGACCGGCTGAGGAAGCCCAGCAGCGCCATGAAGTCGAACGGCTTGCCCATCGCGAGCAGTCCCACCGAGAGCCCCATGACCGAGAGCGGCAGACAGAGCAGGATG
>LVBO01000032.1 GCA_001604435.1 Synergistales bacterium Syner_01 | reverse complement strand
ACCTCGCGGCGAAGGCGCACACGGGATAGTTGCACGTACGGCACTTTCTGCAAAGACCGCCGGCGCCCCATCGGCGGACTTCGGAGAGCGTGGGGATGAGCCCCGCGAAAAGACGGTTGAGAAGAATGTCCATGCTGGTCCATTCGTCGTGCACTACACAGGCGGGAGCTCCGACGATCTTCGTTCTGTCCTGAAGCGCAAGCATCAGGCGAGCGCCCGGAAGCGCCGGAACGCCGTTGAACAGCACGCTGTCGGAGACTTGGGCGATGGCCGCAGCCGTCCGGTCGTCCGCGTCGACGCTCATGCCGCCCGTGACGATGATCAGCTCCGCGCCCTTGGTTATAAACGCCTGAATAGCCTGTGCGATCTCTTCCTTTTCGTCTCCCGTGATCACCTGTTCCATCAGGGTCGACCCGTAGAAGGCCAGCTTGCGTACAAGCTTCGGGGCGAAGGCGTCGCGAACACGCCCTTCGACGATCTCGCGTCCTGTGGTGACGAGCGCCGTTTTTAACGGATGGAAAGGAAACACCGTGAGCGGAAGCGCCGCCGCTTCAGCCCTGAGGATCTGCTCTTCGCGCATCGTCAACGGAACGACGCGGATGCCGGCGGCGGGTTCTCCCTTTTTGACGGGCACCTTGTTCGGCGTTGTGACCGCAATCCAATCGACATCCTCGTTGATTGTGTGAATGGACTCCTCGTCATACACGATCAGCCCGTTCCATTCGGCGAAGAGGGAGACTTTCCCTTCCTCGGGACCTTCAATACGAAGGCCTTCGCCCGCAAGACGGCGTGCAAGTCTGAGAGCGGCATCGTCCTCGTGAATGTCGCCTTCCTCCAGGTACAGAACCGAAATGGAATTCTTCCCCATGCTCCTGAGCACCGGAAGGTCTTCGTGTTTGACGATATGTCCTCTCTTGAAGCGGGCGCCCTTGTATCCGGACTTGACGTCGATCTGGGTCATGTCGTGCGAAAGAGCCATTCCTACCGCATCTTCGATGTTCACGTACTCTATTCTGGCCATTCTTTCCCCTCGCTCTGCATACAGCATCTCTACGATGAAAAACGCGGTTATTATACCATGTCGAAGAGAGAGATCGGCAATATAAAGTATACACTTGTCAATTACTTGTTTTTGCTTTTCTCATATGGTATCATGTCTTAAATTGTGATAATGAGCACAATCCTATGCTCTGTTGGAAAAGGAGGGGGATCATGGCTTTCAGCGTTGAAGAAGTCCGCGAGACGACACGAAAGATAACGGAACCCTGGAAAGAGAGAAAAGGCGGTCTTATTCCGATATTACAGGCTGTTCAGGCACAGTTGGGGTATCTACCGCAAGAGGCGTTCGAAACTATTTCCCGGGAGTTGAAGATCCCGCCGTCCGAGATTTTCGGCGTTGCGACGTTCTACGCCCAGTTTCATCTGCAGCCGAGGGGACGCCATGTTATCAAGGTCTGCAGGGGGACGGCGTGCCATGTCCGGGGAAGTCTCAAAATCCTTGACAAGGTGAAAGGCATTACCGGAGTCGACGAGAACGAGACCACGGAAGATCTTCGTTTCACCATCGAGCCCGTGGCCTGTATCGGCGCGTGCGGTCTCGCCCCCGTGATGATGGTTGATACGCAGACATTCGGAAGGCTTGTCCCCGATATGGTGAAGGGGATTCTGGACAAGTTCGAGTAGAACGGGGGAGGAGCAAATGGAACAGAAAAAAGTGACAAGTCTTCAAGACCTGCGCGCGATCCGCGAAAAGTCGAAAGACCTTTCCTCGGCGCGATCGGGGGGAGAAACGACTGTTATTGTCGGAATGGGAACCTGCGGAATCGCCGCGGGCGCCCGTGAGATACTCAACGAGGTGATGTCCGAGCTTGCCAGGCGGAACCTTGATAATATAGCGGTGCAGACGACGGGGTGTATCGGCATGTGCCAGGACGAACCCCTGCTCGATGTGATCCGTTCAGGGCGGAGAGTGACGTACGGCCGCGTGAAACCCGAGGATGTCCCGACGATCATCGCGGAACACGTCGTGAACGGACGCGTCGTGGAGAAGCTGGCCATCGGGCGGGCCGACTGAGCGGAAGGAGAAGGACGAATGACAATTTTCCGATCCCATGTTCTGATCTGCGGCGGAACCGGATGTACTTCCAGCGGCGCCGCGGAGGTCATCGGCTCCTTTAAACAGGAGCTTGCGCGGCGGAAGCTCGACGAAGAGGTCCTGGTCGTCCCGACCGGATGTCACGGGATGTGCGAGATGGGGCCCATCGTCGTCGTGTACCCTGAAGGGACCTTCTATTGCAAGGTGACGGCGAGCGATGTTCCGGAGATCGTAGAGGAACACATCTACAAGGGACGTCCGGTCCAACGCCTCATGTACGAGGGGTCGGGCGATATGCCCGCATTGCCGCATTACAAGGATATCCCCTTCTACGGAAAACAGCACAGAATAGCCCTGGCGAACTGCGGCTATATCAATCCGGAGAATATCGACGAGTACATCGCCAGGGGAGGGTACGAGGCCCTCGGCAAGGCGATCACTTCGATGACTCCGGCGCAGGTGATCGACGAAGTCAAAGCCTCCGGGCTCCGGGGAAGAGGCGGCGGAGGGTTTCCCACGGGATTGAAATGGAGTTTCTGCGCCGCTGCCCAAGGCGATAAAAAATACGTCATCTGCAACGCGGACGAGGGAGATCCCGGCGCGTTCATGGACCGTTCCATTCTGGAGGGCGATCCTCACAGCGTAATCGAGGGCATGATGCTCGGCGGTTATGCGATGGGCGCCGACGAGGGCTACGTCTACTGCCGGGCGGAGTATCCCTTGGCGATAGAACGTCTGAAGCATGCGATCGCGGTCGCCGAGGGGTATGGACTGCTCGGGAACAATATAATGAACAGCTCGTTCTCTTTCCATCTGCACATAAAAGAGGGCGCCGGAGCATTCGTCTGCGGCGAGGAGACCGCGTTGATGGGCTCCATCGAAGGACGGCGCGGCATGCCGCGTCCGCGCCCCCCGTTCCCTGCGAATTCCGGTCTCTGGGGACATCCGACGAACATCAACAACGTCGAGACCTGGGCGAACGTTCCGCAGATCGTCGGCAACGGCGGCGAGTGGTACGCCGCTATGGGAACGGAGAAGTCCAAGGGGACGAAGGTCTTCGCCCTCACCGGCAAAGTGAAGCATACCGGGCTCGTGGAGGTCCCGATGGGCATCACCCTCCGGGAGATCATCTTCGACATCGGCGGCGGTATCCTCGACGATAAAAAGTTCAAGGCCGTGCAGATAGGGGGTCCCAGCGGAGGCTGTCTTACCGAGGAGCACCTGGACACCCCGGTGAGCTACGAGTCGCTCACCGCTCTCGGAGCGATCATGGGATCGGGCGGGCTGGTCGTCATGGACGAGGATAACTGCATGGTCGACGTGGCGAAGTTCTTCCTCGAGTTCACGCAGAAGGAGTCGTGCGGCAAGTGCGTCCCCTGCAGAGAAGGCACGAAGCACATGCTTCTTCTCCTTGAGAAGATCACCGAGGGCAAGGGGACGATGGAAGATCTGGCGATGCTGGAGGAACTTGCGCACATGGTGCGCGACATGTCCCTGTGCGGACTCGGGCAGACGGCGCCGAATCCGGTGTTGACCACTCTCCGTTACTTCAAAGAGGAGTACCTCGCCCACATCGTGGACAAACGGTGTCCTGCCGGGGCCTGTACCGCGCTGCTTGAATACACTATTCTTCAGGACGTGTGCAAGAAGTGCGGCATCTGCGCCAAAAACTGCCCCGTGCACTGCATCCCCGGTGACCGGAAGTCCGGCTATCTCATCGAGACCGACAAATGTATCCGCTGCGGGACGTGCTTCGAGAAGTGCCCCTTCGGCGCCATCGAGAAAAAGTAGTCGTGGAGGAGGAAAACTCATGAGTGAAATCACCCTCGTCATCGACGGAGTGGAGTGCAGGGCGTCGAAAGGAGAGACCATCCTCCAGGTCGCCCGGAAGAACAATATATATATCCCGACCCTTTGCTGGATGGAGGGGTTGACTCCCATCGGTTCCTGCAGAATGTGCGTCGTCGAGGTGGCGGGAAACGCCAAGCTTCTCACCGCGTGCACCACGCCGGCCGAGAACAACATGCAGGTCTCGACGAAGACCGAAAAACTCACAAACTACCGGCGCCAGATTCTGGAGCTGCTCTTCGCGGGGCGGAACCATTTCTGCATGTTCTGCTCGCAGACCGGAGACTGCGAACTCCAGCGTCTCGCCATCGAACACGGCATGGATAACGTTCGCTATCCGTTCCTGTACGAGACGTTCCATAACGACGCTTCGGATCCGAACATCCAGATCGACCACAACCGCTGCATCCTCTGTCTGCGTTGCATCAGAGTCTGCGCCGAGAAGGTCGGCGCGCATACGCTCGATCTCGAAAAACGCGGATGGGGGACCAACATCACCGCTGACCTCGGCAAAAAACTCGGCGAAAGCGATTCCTGCGTCTCCTGCGGCGCATGCGCCCAGGTCTGTCCCACCGGCACGATCACGTTGCGAGACTTCGTCTATAGAGGACGGCGACACGACTGCGACGACCAGGTCGAAAGCATTTGCCCGCTCTGCTCGCTCGGATGCAGAATCAAGGCGTACGTCCGTACAGGGAGCGTCGTGCGGGTTGAAGGTATCTCCGGCGACAGCCCGGACGGCGGCCAGCTCTGCCACATGGGGCGCTGGTGGCTTCCGAAATCCACCGAGCGCGAGCGCCTGTCCGTGCCGATGATCCGGAGCGGCTCCTCGTTCCGCGAGGCGTCATGGGAGGAGGCCATCGCTCTCGTCGCCGAAAAGATGAAGCCGGCGCTGAAAGACGACAGGGCCGGAGCGCTTGTCAGCGAGCTCTCGACCGACGAAGAGCTGACGGTCATTTCGTCTTTCTTCCGCGATACGCTTGAAATGAAGAAGATGGACGGCTTCTACGGCAACATGCTCCGCGGGTTCGTGAGAGGGTTCAAACCCTTCGCCGATCAGGGAGTTCGTCCGTTCACCGGGGCGCACAACATACTCAAGAGCGACGCCATCGTCGTCGTCGAGGCTGATCCGCAGGAGGAAACTCCGGTTGCGGCCAGCTACATCCGCGTGTCCACGGTTATCGAGAGGGCGAAACTCATCAACGTCTCCGCAGGGAAAAATCCTTTCGAAGGCATAACCGATTCGGATCACAGAACGACGAAAAAGGGTATGCTCTCCCTTCTGATCGCTCTGCGCAAGGCTGTGGAGGGAGCGGAAGAGGACGTCTCTCCGGAAGTGAAGGCGACTGCGGCCATCCTTCGGAATGCGAAAAATCCCGTTGTCGTCATCGGCTCGAAACTGGCGGAGGAGGATCCTCGGCTTGTCACCGAGGCCGTGAACCTGGCCGTCGCCTCGAAAGCATTCTTCGAAGACGGTCTCGGCGTTGTCCCGATGCTCCGCGCCAGCAACAGCCTCGGGGCTTTGAACACGATCACCGGAGAGAACGACTGGGTGAGCGACGGACAGCTAGATTTTCTCTATGTTCTTTCGACGGGCATGGTGTCCGAGGACAAACGTTCACTGGAGGCCATGACGCGCTCACGCTTCGTCGTGGTGCATACTCCCTTCATGGTGCATCCGTTGGTGAACATGGCGGACGTGCTTCTCCCCGCTCCCGCGTGGTTCGAGCGCAGCGGTCATTATTGCACCCTCGAGGGCGAGCGGCGCAGAATGAACCTGGTGACCGCGCCCCTCGGAAATATCAAGGGGCTGTCGGTTATCATGAAAGAGATTGCCGGAAAACTCGGCGTCGAGATGCAGAAGGGCTCCGCCGCTCCTTGTGAGAACGTCTACGAGGCAAAAGCCCCTTCGGACGCGGCCCGAACGGTCGACTCGACTCTTTTTGCGAAGGAGGTGCGATGATTATGGCGAAGCCGAAAATCGCGTCGGTATGGCTTGAAGCCTGCGCGGGCTGTCACATGTCCTTTCTCGATATAGACGAGCGCATCGTGGACCTCCTGGGCAAGGTGGAGCTTACCGCCACGCCCATTACCGACATCAAGGAGTTCCCGGAAGTGGAGGTCGGCATCATCGAAGGGGCGCTCGGCAACGAAGAAGAGCTGCATCTTGCGAAAGAACTCCGTGAACGCTGCAAGATTCTCATCGCATGGGGGGACTGCGCCGTTTTCGGAGGCATCAACTGCATGCGGAACTTCATGCCCGCCGAGCAGGTGCTCAGGGAAGGGTACGTGGAAACGGTCAGCACCGTGAACCCCGAAGGAGTCATCCCCGGGAAAGACCTTCCCGCGCTTCTTCCGCACGCGATTCCCGTGGACCGGGCGGTAAAGGTGGACGTCTACGTTCCGGGGTGCCCCCCCGACGCCGACACCATCTATTATGTCTTCAGCGAGATTCTGGAAGGGCGGATTCCCTCCGTCCCGACGGACATCATGCGCTACGATTAGCGGAGGACCGAAGAATGGAGAACAAGAAAAATACGATAGTGGTCAATCCCATTACCCGCATCGAGGGACACGGCAAAATCACCGTGGACCTCGCGGACGACGGATCGGTGGACAATGTCCGCTTCCACGTGACGCAATACAGGGGGTTCGAAGTCTTTTCGAAGGGACGCGATTTTCGGGAGATGCCCGTCATCACCCCGCGCATCTGCGGCATCTGCCCGGTGAGTCACCATCTCGCGTCCGCCAAGGCATGCGACGCCATCCTCGGCGTGACGCTTCCCGCTCCGGCGGCGAAGCTCCGCGAGGTGATGCACATGGGGCAGTTCATCCAGTCCCATGCGCTCTCCTTTTTCCATCTGTCGAGTCCCGATTTGCTTTTCGGGTTCGACGCCGATCCCGCCGTGCGCAACGTGGCGGGACTGGCAAAGGAGTACCCCGAGCTCGCGGTGGCGGGAATCGGCATGAGAAAGTACGGGCAGGAAATAATCAAAACCCTTGGAGGAAAAAAGGTCCATCCCTGGCACAGCATTCCGGGGGGTGTCAACCGGAGCCTCCGCACGGAAGAGAAGGACAGTATGCTCGAGTCGCTTCCTGCGCATAAGGAGAACTTGAGAAAGGCGCTTGGGCTGGTCAAGAACTATCTGGCGGAGAACGCGGAACTTGCCGCGCGTTTCGCCACGCTCGAGACCTCCTACCTGGGACTCGTAAAGGACGGCAACCTGGAGCTGTACGACGGCCGCATCCGCCTGAAGAGTCCGAGGGGACGGATTACCGACGAATTCGACGACAAGGACTACTGCACCTACATCGGCGAGCATGTCGAAGAATGGAGCTACCTCAAGTTCCCGTTCTACAGGCCGCTGGGGTTCCCGCAGGGATCGTACAGAGTCGGCCCGCTCGGACGCTTGAATGCCTGCGAGGATATCTCCACGCCGGAGGCCTCCGCCGAGTTGACGGCATTCAGAAAGACGACCGAGGACGGTATCGTTCATTACACGCTTTACTATCACTATGCGCGCCTCATCGAGATTCTCTACGCCATGGAGCGGCTGGAGGAGCTGCTGCTCGACCCGGATGTGCTGAAAAGCGATCTGCATATCACGGGCGATGTTAGCAACCGTGAAGGAGTGGGCGTCGTCGAAGCGCCGCGCGGTACGCTCATCCATCATTACGAAGTGGATGAAAAAGGCGTGATCGAGCGGGCGAACCTCATCGTCGCCACCGGGCACAACAATTACGCCATGAACAGAGGCGTAGAGCAGGTGGCAAGGGACTATATCACAGGTCCCGACGTAAAAGAGGGAGCTCTTAACCGGATGGAGCACGTCATCCGCTGCTACGATCCATGCCTCTCCTGTTCGACCCATGCCGTTGGCAAGATGCCGTTGCTGCTCGAAATCAGAAACAGCGAAGGCGGGCTTGTGAGGACGGTTGTAAAAGAGTGAAAATATTCGTCTGCGGGTACGGCAATCCGTTTCGGACGGACGATGGAGCGGGGCATCATCTTGCCCCGCTCCTTGCCGCCTTTCTCGAGTCGTGCGGCGAGGATGTCGAGTTGCGGCTCGAACACCAGCTCCTTCCCGAAATGGCGGAGGAGTTCGCCGCGTTCGACTTGCTTGTCTTTGCGGATGCGAGGGTTCCCGGAACCGCGCCCGGCGAAGGATTTTTACTGGAAGAGATCGATCCCGATCCGGTTTTGGAAGGGTTGAATATCCACTCCGTAGGACCTGAATGGGTGCTCGCGCTTTCAGTGCAAATCGGAGGGAAGGTTCCTCCCGCGCTGCTCCTGAGCGTGGAGGGAGAATCGTTCGATTTCGGCGAAACCCCGACGCCCGGCTGCGAACTGCGAATCGGCAAGGCGGCCGGAGCGTTTGAAAAATGGTTCAATGAAAAGTATCCCCGGAGCCGGTTAACCGAGTGAGGGAAGGGGCGGCGGGGTATCCCGCCGCCCCGATACCTACCCCCTGAACCACCGTATAA
>LVBO01000031.1 GCA_001604435.1 Synergistales bacterium Syner_01 | reverse complement strand
CCCGCCCGCGTCGATGACATGCGCCGCGCCCGCCTCCGGGAGGTTCTCGCCGACGGCGGCGATCTTCTCCCCCTCGATGCCGATGGAGAGGGTCTTTCCCTGTGAAAAACGGGTCCGTGCGTTCTTGATCAGAAGACTGAATGCCATGAGTTCATTCTCCTTTCATTTTTCTTTGCCCGAAAGCGCCCTGTCCGGCGCGGGGGCGTCCGTCCACAGCCCGCTCACCGGGCCGCGCGGAGCTTCTCCTGCGCGAGGCGCGCCGCCTGCACTATGGTTTCGTAGCCGGTGCAGCGGCAGAGGTGTTTGTCGAGCTCTTTCATGATCGTTTCGTCGTCGGCGTCCGGGTTTTGAGTGAAGAGCGCGTAGAGGCGCATGACGATCCCCGGCGTGCAGAAGCCGCACTGGATGGCCCCGGCCTCGACGAAGGCCTGCTGTATAGGATGGAGGACGCTGCCCTCGGCGAGGGACTCGATGGTGAGGACGCTGGTCCCTTCGGCTTTCTCCGCGGGGACGGTGCAGCTGGTCACGGCCTTTCCGTCCATCACCACGGTGCACGAGCCGCACTGCCCCGTGCCGCACCCCACCTTGGTCCCCGTCAGCCCGAGCGAGTCGCGCAGCACGGAGGCGAGCATGACGCGTCCCTCTTCAAGATGGACCGTCCGGGGTGTTCCGTTGACTGTGAAGTTGAGGACGCGCATTCTATTTGTCCTCCTTTCGGGTTTTCAGGGCTTCCAGTATTCTCTCCGGGGTGACCGGAAGCGCGGTGAACTCGACGCCGGTCGCGTCGCGCAGCGCGTTGAGGATGGTGGGCGCCACCGCGACGATGGGGTGTTCCGCCATGGGCTTCGCGCTCCACGGCCCCTCTTCGTTGGGCGTCTCCAGCAGCACCACGGTCTGCTTCTCCGGCGCGTCGTGGAGGCGCGGAATTTTGTACGCCGGGAAGGTGACGTTCTTCGCCACGCCTTCGTCGGTGAAGAGGATCTTCTCCATCAGCGCCGCGCCCATTCCCTGGACGACGCCGCCCGTGACCTGGCCCCGCGTTGCGGCGGGGTTAACCGCCTTGCCGACGTCGAACGCCGAAGCGAAGTGGAGTATCTTGACCTCGCCGGTCCGCCTGTCGACGCGGAGCGCGCACCCTTGAGCGCCGAAGGTCCAGCTTCCGGCGGCGTTCCCCATGCCGGTCTCCGGGTCGGGCTCCGTGATCTCCGGGACGCGGTACCATCCGGTCGCGGCAAGCGGTTCGCCGACCGTGAGGCCGTTCGCGGCCATGAAGCCGCGTGCGAGCGCGCCGAGGGAGAGCGTCGCCCCGGTGTTCGGGTGAACGCAGACGCCCTCTTTGTAGGCAATCATTCCGGGGACGCAGTTCCAGACCTTCGCCGCCGTTTCCTTCGCCTTTTCGACGAGCGCGCGGCACGCGTCCTGGATGGCGCGGCCGCCCCGGTAGGTCTGCATGGAGGCCACCGTCTGCCATTCCCACGGGGAGAACTGCGTATCCACATCGAAGTAGATGCGCACCTTCTCGAACGGCAGTTCGAGCGCCTCCGCCGCCATCTGAGCGAAGACCGTATGGACGCCCTGCCCCATCTCGATCCCCGCGAGGTTGACGAACGCGCTTCCATCGGCGTTGACCTGCACGTGGCAGCACGACGCGGCGTTCGCCGCCATCTTGGGCGACTTCATCATCGAGGCGATTCCCTTGCCGTAGATGTACCGCTCGTCGTTGGGCGGGAGCGGCTCCTCCGCGAGGGCTTTCTCGACGACGTCGAGGCAGCCGAAGAGGTCGCCGTTGCTCTTCTTGATCGTCTGTCCGAGGGCGTTCTTCCGCCCCTCGCGGAGAAAGTTCTTCCGCATGATCTCCGCCGGCGTCATGTCGAGCTTTCGCGCGAGCATGTCGATCAGGCGGCTGGACATGAACTGCCCCTCGGGGTGTCCGTACCCTCTGTACGCGCCGACGCTCGGCGAATTGGTGTAGACGCCGTAGACGTCGACGATCGCGTTGGGAAATTCGTAGGGGCCGGTGCAGTTGTGTCCGGCGACGGTGTCCACGGGCCACCCCGTGTCGCCGTACGCGCCGTCCGCGAAGTACATCTCGGCCTTCAGCGCGGTGAACGTGCCGTCGAGCTTCGCGCCGATCCGCATGCGTCCTTTCATGCCTCGTCCGATCAGCGCGCCGGAGATGACCTCGCCGCGCGTGAGCGCCAGCTTGACGGCGTATCCGGGGACGAAGCTCGCCGCATAGGCGACCATCGGCTCGATGCTCACGTCGGACTTGCCGCCGAAGCCGCCGCCGAGGTAGGGGATATGGACGCGCACCTTCGACGCGGAGATGCCGAACATGTCTGCGAGAACGTCCCGGAGGACGAACGGGGCCTGATTTGAAGCCCATATCTCGAGATCGCCGTCCGCGCCGAAGCGGCAGATCGCGCCGTGGGGCTCGAGCGGCGCCTGGCTGGAGAGGGGGAACTCGAACTCGTCCTCGACCGTGACGTCGGCTTTGGCGAATCCCTCCTGTTCGTTCCCCTTGCGGAGTTTGTAGTGGTGGAAGACGTTGCTTCCGGGGATCGGATGGACGGAGTAGTCCACTCTCCGGTACTCTCCGTTCTTCTCGTGGATGAGCGGCGCGCCGGGAGCCGCGGCCTCGACCGGGTCGAGGACGAACGGGAGCTTCTCGTAGTCGACGGCGATCTCCTTGAGCGCAGCGGCCGCCTGGTTCTCCGTCTCCGCGAGGACGACCGCGACGGGCTCGCCCGCGTGGCGGACCTTGTCGACGGCCAGGGGCGGCTGGTCCCAGAGACAGGTGCCGAAGAGCATTCCGCACCTCTGCCCTGTGACCACTTTCTTGACGCCGGGCATCGCCGAAGCCTTCGACGTGTCGATCGAGCGGATTTTGCCGTGAGGGATCCCCGCCCTCAGCACCTTCGCGTGGAGCATCCGCGGCAGAACGATGTCGGCCACGAAGAGGGCCTCCCCCGTCGCCTTCCGGACGGAGTCCACTCTTGGAACGTTCTTTCCCACATGCTGTAACGTCATGCTTTCCCCTCTCTTTCACAAAGAGATGCGATGAAGAACTCTCTCCGCCGGGGCCGCTCCCCAAGATCGCGCAGGGCGTCGCCCCTCGGAACTCGCTTCGCCGTATGCATGCGCGGAGAAGAGACAGCCCTCTTCTCCGCGGAGTTTCTGCTACCCCTTCTCTTCCCTCCGGTACGGCTTCAGCAGCCCCGCCGGAGCAGCCGCGCGCCGCGAGACGCCGACGAGCGCGACGACCGTCATCAGGTAGGGGATGATGAGGAAGAGGTGGAACGGGATGTTGAATCCCAGACCCTGGAGGCGGAGCTGGAGCGCGTCGAGGAAGCCGAAGATCATCGCGCCCGCCATCCCCTTCGCCGGGTCCCAGTTGCCGAAGATCACCATGGCGACGGCGATCCACCCCCTGCCGCCCACCACGTCGATCAGGAACATGTTCTGGTGGGCCAGGGTCAGGAACGCGCCGCCGACGCCCATGAGCGCGCCGCCCGCCGCGAGGCAGAGCGTCCGCGTCAGGTTGACGTCGATGCCCACCGTGTCCGCGGCGAAGGGGTTCTCCCCGACGGTGCGGATGGCGAGACCCCACGAGGTGCGGTAGAGCAGAATCCAGACCAGCGGCACCAGGAGCAGCGCGATATAGACCAGCACGTACTGGTTGAAGAGAGCCGTCCCAAGGATGGGAATGCCCGAGAGGAACGGAATCGCCGTCTGCGTGAAGGGGCGCACCGTGGGCGGGTTCACCGGAGAGCCGACAGCGAGGCGGTAGATGAACATGGCGAGCCCTGTCGAGAAGAGCGTGATTCCAAGCCCCGAGACGTGCTGCGAGAGCCCGAGGTAGACGGCGAGGAAGGCCATGAAGAGGGAGAGCAGCACTCCGACGAGCGCCGCCGCCGCCACGCCGAGCCAGAGCGAACCCGTGGTCAGCGTGGTGAGAAAGCCGGTCATGGCGCCCATCAGCATGATTCCCTCGATGCCCAGGTTGAGCACCCCGGCGCGCTCGCAGAGGATCTCCCCGAGCGTGCCGAAGATGATGGGCGTCGCCATGCGCATCATGGCCGCCAGAAGCCCCGTGACGAATGCGGTGGTCATCACCTGTTCCATCAGTCTCTCACCGCCTTTACGCGGTATTCGGTCAGCAGCAGGGCGATGAGCATCACGATGAGCGCCATCCCCTGGATCACCTCCGCGATGTAGGTCGGGACGCCGGTCAGACGGCTCATCGACTGTGCCCCCACGATGATCACGCTGAAGAAGAACGCGGAGAGCACCGTTCCGACCGGGTGCAGCCTCCCGAGCATCGCGATGACGATGCCGGAGTAGCCGAAGCCGGGGGAGATGTCCATCAGCAGGTGGAAGTGGATCGCGACCACCTCGCCCACGCCCGCGAGCCCCGCGAGCCCTCCGGAGAGGAGCGCGGTTTTCATGACGACGGCGTTCACGTCGATGCCGCCGAAGGCCGCCGCCCTCGGGTTCACCCCGACGGCGCGCGACTGGTAGCCGAAGACCGTCTTGCTGTTGACGAACCAGACGACGAGCACGGCGACGAGGGCGAGGACGATGCCCAGGTGGAAGCGCGAGCGGATCAGCAGCACGGGGAAGCGCGCGATCTCCGCCACGGCGGGGGAGCGGGGCCAGCTCGATCCCGGCATCTGCAGCGGACCGAAGAGCAGGTAGCCCATCAGGTGCCACATGACGTAGTTCAGCAGCAGCGTGGTGACCACGTCGTCCACTCTGTATTTCGTCTTGAGCAGGGCGGGGATCGTCGCCCACGCGCCCCCGGCCAGGAACCCGGCGGCGCAGACGAGCAGCAGGACGACCGCTTTCGGAAGGGGCGGCGCGTAGATGCCCACCCAGGCGGCGGCGATGGCTCCGGCGAGGAGCTGTCCCTCGGCCCCGATGTTCCAGAACTTCGCCCGGAAGGCGAAGGCCACGGCGAGCCCGGTGAAGGTCAGCGGCGCGGCCTTCACGCAGGTCTCCAGGAAGTTGTAGCGCGTCCCCAGCGCTCCCCGGAAGAGGGAGACGTACGAGAGCCACAGGTCGCCTCCCGCGATCAGAATGGGGATCGCCGAGAGCACCAGCGTCGCCAGGACGGCCCCCACCGGCACGAGAAGCTGGATCCATCCGGGCAGAGGCGCCCGCTTCGACACGATCATGCGCACGGTTCGCTCACCCCGCTCATCCAGAGACCGACCTGCTCTCTGCTCGCTTCATCCCGCTCCGCGACGCCCATGATACGCCCTTCGTACATCACGGCGATCCGGTCGGCGAGCAGGAATATTTCGTCAAGGTCCTCCGAGATCAGGAGGATGGCCGCGCCGCTCCCGCGGGCTTCCAGAATCCGCTTGTGGACGTACTCGATGGCCCCGACGTCGAGCCCGCGCGTCGGCTGTGCCGCGACGACGGCGCGCGGCGAGGCCGAAAGTTCGCGGGCGAGGATGATCTTCTGCAGGTTGCCCCCCGAGAGCGTCCGGGCGACGGCGCGCCGTCCGTCGGTCGTGATGCCGAACTCGTCGATCAGTCCGTCCGCGTGCCTGCCGATCGCCGTGTGGTCGAGCATGCCGAGCGAGCGGAAGGAGGCGTGGTTTTCGAGGACGAGGTTCTCCTCCACGGTGAGTTCGAGCAGCAGCCCCGTGGTCATCCGGTCCTCCGGGATGCGGGCCATCTTTCGGTCCACCGCGGCCTTCGGCCTCCCCGGAGGAAGCGGCTCCCCGCCGAGAAGCACGTCTCCGCCGTCGGGAACGCGGAGGCCGAAGAGGGCTTCCGCCAGCTCGCGCTGGCCGTTGCCGGAGACCCCGGCCATCCCGAGGATCTCCCCGGAACGGATCGCGAGGGAGAGTTCTTTCACCGCTTCCAGCCCCTTGTCGTTTTTCAGCGAGAGGGAGCGGATTTCGAGCGCGGGGTCGCCGCGTCGCTGCGAGCCCGCGTGGCGGCGCTCATCGAGTTCGCGCCCCACCATCAGGTTCGCCAGCTCGCGCTCGTTCGTGTCGCGCGTCGCCCGTTCGGCGACCACGCTTCCCTTCGAGAGGACGACCACTCTGTCGGCGATCTCCATGACCTCGTAGAGCTTGTGCGAGATGAAGACGACCGAGCACCCCTCCGCAGCCAGCGCGCGCAGCGTGGCGAAGAGTTCCTTCGTCTCAAGGGGCGCGAGCACGGCCGTCGGTTCGTCGAGGATGAGGATGCGCGCGTTCCGGTAGAGCGCCTTCAGAATCTCCACCTTCTGCTGGCCGCCGATGGGGAGCGTCCACACGGGCGCGTCGGGGTCGACGTGCAGGCCGAAGCGGTTCTGCAGTTCGAGCAGCTTCCGGCGGGCCTTTCCCATGTCGAGGAAGAAGCCGCCGCCGCTCCCGACCACGGTGTTTTCGAGCACGGTCTGCG
>LVBO01000341.1 GCA_001604435.1 Synergistales bacterium Syner_01 | reverse complement strand
ACAAGCCCGCGCGGCGTATCGACGGCGAGAAGTATTTCGTCGTCGAACCGGTCCGGCTCGAAAGCGTTGTTGCGGCGAAGAAGAAAACGCGGATTGACGACCTCGTCGTCGTGGCGCCGCGGGAAATTCGAGAGGATGAAGACGCCCGGAACGATCTCCTCGGTCGCTTCCGCGGCGAAGGAGTACCGGATACCCCGATCGGAGAGAAAGTCCTCGTCGAAGTCGTTGCCCAGAAAATCATAGGCGGCGCCGCGGACGGCGTATTTGTCGACGAAAAAACCGTTCCCGATGCGCAGTTCAAAATCCGAAGCGTAATCGCAAAGCCGGCGGAAACCGCCGGAGTGATCGTAGTGACCGTGGCTGAGGACGACGAAATCCGTCGCGGAGAGACCGACGCGCAGTTTGGCCGCGTTGTGGATAAACGCCTCCGACTGTCCCGCGTCGAAGAGAAGGGAGTGACCGTCTTTTCGTATGTGGAAGGAGATGCCGTGCTCGGACAAGAGTCCGTGGTGTTCGCCCGGCGAGTTTTCTATCAACGTGGTGATGATCGTCATGACGTCCCCCTGCGCGCTTTCAGCGCTCCATGGATGCTTGGATATCCTTGAGGGCGTTGGTCAGGTGCAGCGTCATCATTTCCTCCGCCCGCTCGGGATCGCCTCCCCTGATAGCATCGAGGATGGAAGCGTGCTCTCCAAGTGTTTTACCGACTCTTCCCGGAATATGGAGGCTGGTGATCCATCCTTCGGGAAGGGATTTCGTCATTGTTTTCATCAAATGATAGAGCGTCCGGTTCTTCGTGGCTTTCGCGACGAGTCGGTGAAACTCGCCGTCGAACCGTATCATTGCCGCCGTGTCTCCGCGCTCCGCGCTCGCGGCAAATGCGCCGTATGCCTTTTCAATTCCCTTGACCGTCTCGTCGTCGGCTTTTTCAGCGGCGCGGCGCGCGGCTTTCGGCTCTATGATCAGGCGCACCTCGAAATGATCGAATATCGGGGTTTTGTTGTCCTTCAACCATCCGGTGAACGGATCGCGCTCCTCCTCCGGGAGGTCGGCAATGAAAATGCCCTTGCCGTGCTTTACGATGACTCGGCCGCGAACCTCCAGAATTCGGACGGCCTCTCGGACGGAGGAACGGCTCACCTCAAGCTTTTTGACAAGATCGTTTTCAGAAAGGAATCTGTCACCGGGGGCAAACGATTCCTCCGCGATCATCGTCTCGATCGCGTCCGTTACTCTTTCGGACAGTCGTACTCTTTTTATGGGGCCCATAGTTTCACCCGCTTTTCGCAAGATGAGAACATAGCGGACATCTTCTTATCAGACAAGTTGATTGTACCCCTGTTTTCCACGCTCTGTCAAGTGAGGAAAAAATTCAGAAAGACAAAGAAAGATACCGTTCCAGGACGGCGCACAGCGATTCCGCCTCTATCGGCTTGGAGAGGAAGTCGTCCATACCCGCTTGGAAACAGCGCTCGCGAGTCTCGGACAGCACGTCCGCCGTCAAGGCTACTATGGGAGTACGCGTCCCGCCGGCTTTTTCGAGCTCCCTGATGGCGGAGGTCGCCTCGAAGCCGTTCATCACCGGCATGTGCATATCCATGAAGACAATATCCGGCGCGTGCGCACGGAACATCTCCACAGCCCGTTCCCCGTTCTCCGCCTCAAGAATGGTGGCGGAAGGGAGCATGCGCGACGCGAGCAGCCTCAGGAGCGTCCTGTTCATCCGGAGATCTTCAACCACTAGAAGCGTACATGCGCATGCGGAAATCCCGACGAAATCACGAGTCTTTTTCCGTTCGCTCCTCGCGTCCTGCGCGTCGAGCGAAGCTGCGTCCTCCTCGTAACGGGCGGCAAGCGTGAAAGAAAATCTGCTTCCGTTTCCCGGCGTGCTCTCAAGCTCAAGAGAGCTCCCCATCTTCTTCAGAATACCGTTCGATATTACAAGGCCGAGCCCGGTCCCGCCGTATTTTCTCGTATTCGACGCGTCGGCCTGGGAAAAGGGACGAAAGAGATTTTTTCTTTCTTTCTCCCCTATTCCTATTCCCGTATCACGGACGGAAAAGGTGAAAAGTCCCGTGTGTTCGACGCCCACTGCGGCCTGAAAAGAGGCGGAGAGTTCGACTTCGCCCTCCTCCGTGAACTTGACGGCGTTCCCCAGAAGATTGACAAGTACTTGCCGCAGTCGCAAGGGATCAACATACGCGGAGCGCGGAAAGGGCGGGTGAATGGTCGAGAAGACTCGCACGCCTCTGCTTACTGCTCCGTGGCCGGCGATGATCAAGGAATCTTCGAGTAACCGGGAAATATCCGTCTGTACAGTCTCCAGTTCAAGTTTCCC
>LVBO01000340.1 GCA_001604435.1 Synergistales bacterium Syner_01 | reverse complement strand
AATTTACTTTATCAAAAAAAACAGGATCAGTAAGCGATGATACTTCCCTTATCACCATTTCGTATTCTGATCATTGTTTCTTTTCTCATCGTTGTACTGGTCGTTTTCGAGGTTGGTTTATTCATTTCCAGGGTTAACACGGGTCGTGGTCTTGCGAAGGCCAGCGTACCCTTTGAGGTCAGGGTAAAAGAGGCGAATCGAAGGGTCCTTGTGGTCGGGGACAGCACTGGTGTTGGTACGGGAGCTTCCGATGCGGCGTATTCGGTAGCGGGGCGGATCGCCCGGGACTACCCTGGAACGGAGATCGTCAATCGGGCGCAGGACGGGGCCAAGGTTGAGGACATTTTTGAACAGCTTGAGGATTTCGGTGCCGGGGAATTTGATCTGGTCCTTTTGCAGGTTGGGGGCAACGATATCATCCGTTTCACCGATCTGGAAAGGCTGAAGGCTTCAATCACCGGGGTCCTCAAACTGGCAGAAGATAAAGGCGGCGATGTCATTTTCATGAGCACGGGGAATGTGGGGCTTGCGCCTGTCTTCTTTCCTCCGGTCAGCTGGATCTACTCCTGGAGAACGAGAAAAGTCCGGGAGATTTTCCTCGCCGTCTCGCGTAGAGAAAAAATTGAATATATTGATCTTTTTAAAAAAAGAGACAAAGACCCCTTCTTGAGGGATTCGGCTAAATTCTATGCCGCAGACACGCTTCATCCGGGGAGCGAAGGCTACCGGCTGTGGTATGAAGAGCTGAAGAGGCAGTCATCCATAGACATGATCCTCGGCCCAAAGGGAATGCGGGGGCGTGAAAATATCTGACCGCCATCTCTCGGATGGACATTATCTTAAGGATCGTAGTTCGCCCAGATCTGTATTGGAGAGGGTATAATCTTTATTTTAATGATGATATTTGGAAATGAGGTCAACGAATGATGGACGAATCCAATCTCAAGATCGCAGTCATCGGCGCCGGTATTTCCGGTATCATGTCCGCCTATCTTCTGGGACGTCGTCACCGGGTCACCCTCTTCGATAAGAACGACTACATCGGCGGCCACACGAACACTGTCGTTATCGGAGATGGGCCGGATGCGGGGCTGCCCGTGGACACGGGCTTTATCGTCCATAATGAGCGCACCTACCCCCTTTTCCGGGCATTTCTCAAGCAGTTGGGGGTTGCGGCGGATCAGACGGATATGTCCTTCAGCTGCCAGGACAATACGACGGGCCTGCAGTACAGCAGTCTTGGATTCAATGGATTATTTGCACAGCGCGCAAACCTCTTCAGACCTTCCTACTGGGCATTCCTGCTCGGCATACAGCGTTTCTGCACGCGAACTCTCCGTCAGTTCGAGCGCGGCAGATTGGGCGGCCTCACCCTCGGTCAATTTGCCAAGCGCGAAGGCTTCCAGCAGGATGTTATCGAACAGTTCGTCATTCCCATGGCCTCGGCCATCTGGTCCGCTTCAGAGGCCAAGACGATGGAATTCCCCATGGAATCCTTCGCCCGTTTCTACTCGAACCACGGCCTGCTGTCGGTGTGGGCCCCCCCTGCCTGGTATTATATTCCGGGTGGAAGCCACACTTACGTAAAGGCTTTTCTCAAGATATTCAAGGGTACGGTGCGGCCCAAGTGCCCCATCGCAGCGGTCCGGAGGAACGTTACCGGTATTGCCCTGAAACTTGCCGACGGCGCTGAGGAAACATTCGATGCCGTTGTCATCGCCACTCATGCTGATGAGGCATACAGGCTCCTGGCTGACCCTTCGCCTGAGGAAACACGCCTTCTCAGCCGGTGGGGCTACTCGACAAACCACACGGTGCTCCACCGGGACACGTCCTTCCTGCCCACAAACCGCAGGGCCTGGGCCTCCTGGAATTATCGTCACGAACCGTCCATGCCAAAGACATGTCCGGCTATGGTCACCTACTACATGAACCACCTGCAGCACCTGGACGCACAGGGTCAATACTGCGTCACCCTGAACCCCTGGAAACCGGTTAAGGCATCGGAGATCGTCAGAGAAATAGTCTACACCCATCCGATGTACACTTTTGAATCCATGGCCACGCAGCCGGAACTGCATTCCCTCAACGGGAAACGAAATACATACTTCTGCGGCGCCTACTTCGGCTACGGGTTCCACGAGGACGGCACACGCTCCGCCGTGGAGGTAGCGCGCCTTTTCGGAATCGAGCTATGAGCGCGTTTCTATACAACGCTTTGATCGAGCATCACCGTCACAAGCCCAGGGATCACCAGTTCGGTTACCCCCTGTATCTCTACGGCTTCGACTTGAAGGATCTGACTGAGTTGGACCGCAGGATCTTCTTCTTCGGCTATAACCACTTCCGACCTGCATCGCTTTACGACAAGGACTACCTCGACAGCGGCCCCGGCACGATCTGCGAGAAATTGTACCGTTTTCTTGCTCAGGAGGGTTTCGGTGAAACTGTCGCCCGGGTCTTCCTTGTCACCTCTCCGCGCTACTTCAACTATGTCTTTAACCCCGTAAGCTTCTATTATCTTTTCGCAGCCGACGGGGCCCTCGTGGGAAACGTGGCTGAGGTGAACAACACCTTCGGGGAAAAGCATCTCTACATCCTGCGCTCGCCCGGCTGGGTAAACGGCGATCATACCGCCAAATACCTTACGGAAAAGGCCTTCCACGTCTCCCCCTTTAACCGTATCGAAGGGACATATGAATTTTTCTTCGCCGATATTTCGAATAAGCTCGAAGTGAGGATCAACATCCGGCAGGCCGGCGAGGTCGTCTTCGAGGCCCTCCTTCGGGGATCGCCCGAACCGTTGACCGCATCGAGCCAGTTGAAGATGTTCCTGCGCCATCCGATCGTGCCGCATCTCTCCATGCCGCGCATCCTGTATGAGGCGGCAAAGCTCTCCTTCGGCAAGAAGCTGATCTACCACGACAAGCCTGTGCCACGCAGCCCCATGACGATCCGCACTAACCCGCCCACCTTTGTGCAGCGTAAATGCATGGGGGTCGTCTTCAATGTCCTGGGCCGCGGCAGGACAGGCTCGCTCCGCATGACCATTCCCGACGGTTCTTCAAAGACCCTCGGCGAGGAGACATCGGCGGACCGGGTGGAAATGATCGTGAAAGACTGGCGGTTCTTCTCCCGGCTCATCTTCGGGGGCGACATCGGGCTTGGGGAATCCTACATGAATGAAGAGTGGGAAACACCTGATCTGACAAAGGCCCTGGCCTGGTTTATCCGCAACTGGGAGTCTTTCTTCGGCCGTCACGAACGTCTCGAGCCCTTCTTCGACAGGCTCAACCGGATCCTGTACCCCATTGCGGAGAACACAATCAC
>LVBO01000339.1 GCA_001604435.1 Synergistales bacterium Syner_01 | reverse complement strand
CGCTCGACGGCGTGCAGTGCCTTGTGTCCTGCCCCGTCGACAGGATGGCGCGGCTGGAACTGCTGCTTGAAGAGGGAGAAGGCATTTCGGTTCCGTCCGAGATGAGCAAGACGCGGAGGGCGCTCGAACTGGCGCTTGCCCGTCGCCCTCTCGCGGGCGCGCTGCGGATTCGCCGCCTCGAAGCGCTTCCGGAGGGAAAGGGGTATGCAAGCAGTACGGCGGATATTCTTGCCGCGCTCTATGGCTTCGCACAGCTTTCGGGAACGTCGCTGCCGCCGGAGGAGGCGTCGCGCATCGCGCTCGCCGTCGAGCCGACGGACAGCATCGCATGGCCCGGTCTGGCGCTGCTCGACCACAGGGAGGGGCGCGTCATGCGGTTCCTCGGTCCGCCGCCGCCTCTCGCCGTGCTCGTGGTGGACGAAGGAGGCGTCGTGGACACCGAGGAGTTCAATCGGAGGGACAGCCGGGCTGTTCTCGCGTCGCTCGCCCCGGCGCATAAAGAGGCGTTCGCCCTGTTGAAGGAGGGGGTGGAGCGGGGAGACCCCGCCGAAGTGGGGGAGGCTGCAACGCTCAGCGCGGAGGCGTGCCGCCGCGTTCTGGAAAAACCGCTGCTGGAGCGGTGCTGCGCGCTCGCTCGTTCGCTCGGGGGGTACGGCGTCTGCGTTGCGCACAGCGGCACGCTGTACGGTTTGCTCCTCCCGCTCGCCCTGCTGAAAGAAAGAGAGCATGTAACGGAGGCCGCCGCGCGCGCGCTGCCGGAGGCGGCGGAGATTCGTCTTCACGCCCTGGCGGCCGGGGGACCGCGGTAGGATCCGTTCGAAAGGAAGGTATTCGCATGGAAGTATTCGTCGTTCTCTTCGCCGCCGCAGTGTGGGATCTTCTGCTCGGAGAGCCCTCGTCGAAACTGCATCCGGTGGTCTGGATGGGAAAGTACATCGGCGCGTTCTGGAACCGCCGTCCGTCGGGAGCGGAGGACCGGAAGATGCTCATCTTCGGCGGTGTGCTCGTGGTGTCCGGGGCGCTGCTCTTCTCCCTTCCGCTGCGTTTTTTGAAGCTCCTTCCGGGGTTGACGGCGCTGCTGCTCACCATTCCGCTGCTGAAGAGCGTCTTTTCCATCTCCGCGCTTATCAATGCCGGAGAGAGCATTCTGCGCGCCCTTGAACTCGGCGATGTGCCGGAGGCCCGGCGGCTGCTTTCGTGGAGTCTGGTCAGCCGGAACACGGAAGAACTATCGCAGGAGGAAGTCGTCGGCGCGGCGATAGAATCGCTTGCGGAAAACCTCACCGACAGCCTGGCGTCGCCGCTCTTCTTCTATGCGATCTTCGGGCTGCCGGGGGCGTTCTTTTACCGTTTTTGCAATACCTGCGACTCCATGATCGGCTACCGGGGAGGAGATACGGAGTGGGGCGGGAAGATCGCCGCGAAGCTCGACGACGTCCTGAACTGGATTCCGGCGCGCGTGACCTCGATTCTGCTGCTCGGCGCGGGCGTGCTCGCCAAGGAGGATGTCGTCAAGGGGGCCGAGGCGCTGCGCGATGAACGGGGGAATACCGCCAGCCCCAACGCGGGGTGGACCATGTCGGTGATGGCGGGGATGCTCGGGGTGACGCTGGAGAAGCGTGGACAGTACGCCCTTGCCGGAGGGACCGAGCCGCTGTGCACGCAGGCGTTGCGCCGCTGCGTGAAGGTGGTCCGCATCGCCGCTGCGTTGATCATCGCGTTCGCCGCCGCGCTGGGAGGGCTCCATGCCCTTTTCGGTTAGAAAGGAGCTGCTCGGTGCAGGAGGAACGGTTCACGGCGGACTCGACTACGCGAAACTGCGAAGCGAGGGCGTCGAGCCGGAGAGCATTCTGGACTTCAGCGTCTCGACGAATCCGCTGCCCCCGCACCCCGAGGTGGAACGCGCCGTCGCGCGGGCGGCGTTCGACCGCTATCCGGACTCCTCGTCGGGAGCGCTCCGCCGCGCCATAGCAGAGGCGAACGGCCTCTCGCCCGACGAGGTACTGGTGACGAACGGATTGGCCCAGGCGATCGTTCTCCTTGCCTTCGCGTTCTGCGACAGGGGGAGCCGCGCGCTCGTCGCGTCGCCGACCTTCGGGGAGTACGAGGCCGCGTCCCGTCTTGCCGGGGCCGAGGTTGTATCTGTTCCGGCGCAGGAGGAAGAGGGGTTCGCCTTTCCCGCCGAACGGCTGATGCAGGCTGTGAGCGTGCATCGGCCCGCGCTGGTCTGGGTCTGCTCGCCGAACAACCCGACGGGGGCTGCGCCGTCGCGGGAAGAGGCCGCCTCGATGCTGCGCGTCTGCGAAGATGAGGGAGCGCTCTTGCTGCTCGACGAGGCGTACGTGAACTTCGCTCCTCCGGGAGTATCCGCTCGCGCTCTTCTCCCGTCGCCGAACCTGTTGCTGCTGCGTTCGATGACGAAGGACTACGGCCTGACGGGACTGCGCCTCGGCTATATCCTGGGGGCGACCGACTTGCTCCGCCCGTTGAGGGCGCTGCAACCGCCGTGGAGCGTGAACGCCTGCGCCCAGGCCGCGGGAGAGGAAGCCCTTCGGCGGAACGCGTACTACGAGGCCCGGTGGCGCGAGGTGCGTTCGCTGACCGGGGCGCTGGCGGCGAAGCTGCGCGCTCTGGGGTATGCGCCGACGCCCCCGTCGGCGAACTTCATCCTCTTTTATGTTGGAGATACGGCTGCGCTCAAGGAGTTCTTATGGGGTGAGCGCATTCTCGTCCGCGACTGCGCCTCCTTCGGCCTGCCCGGATACGTCCGGGTCGGCGTGCGTTCCGAAGAGGAGAACGAGCGGTTGCTGGAGTGTCTTTTCGCATTTAAAAAGAGGTGACTTCATGGGAAAAATAACCTTCGTCCTTGGCGGCGCGCGGAGCGGGAAGAGCTCGTGGGCCGAGGCGCGGGCGCTCGAAATGGAGCGTTCCGGGGCGACTGTGGTCTACCTGGCGACGTGCGAATACCGCGCCGACGACACGGAGATGTGCGACAGGATCGCGCGGCATCGTTCGCGGCGTCCGTCGTCGTGGAAAACCGTGGAGGAGCCGTACGGAATAGAGGACGTCGTCGCATCGCTGGACGCGGGGAGCGTCGCGCTCGTGGACTGCATGAGCCTCTGGGTCAGCAACCTTCTTCTCATGACGCCGGAGCAGGACGATTCCGGAGCCGCCGACGCCGTTTTGGAGCGTGTCCGAGTCTTTTTCGACGCGGCGAAACGCTCCTCCGGCGACGTGATCGTCGTCTCCAACGAGACGGGGTGCGGCGTCGTCCCTTCTTCTCACCTCGGAAGACTCTACCGGGACATTCTGGGCTGGGCCAACCAGGAGGCGGCGCGAACCGCGGACGAGGTCTGGTTCCTCGTCGCGGGCCTGCCGCAACGTCTGAAATAACGTATTTCGCAACGGCAACATGCGGCGTTCCGCTATCTGTTCCGCAACTATCTCCCGCGCGCTGCGGGAAATTCTTAGGAGGCATCATGACAACTCTTCAACAGACGATCGACAAAATCCGCCCGCTCTGCGCCGCATCGATGGAGGCGGCACGCCGCCGTCAGGACCTGCTCACCAAGCCGCAGGGGAGCCTCGGCCGCCTCGAAGAACTTTCGGTCAGGCTCGCCGGAATCCGGCGGACCGAGCACCCCGTGATCCGCGACAAGGTCATCCTGACCATGGCGGGGGACCACGGCGTCGTTGCCGAGGGCGTGGCGCTCTACCCCAAAGAAGTGACCGTCCAGCAGGTGCTCAACTTCCTGCGAGGCGGCGGGGGCGTAAATGTGCTCGGCCGTCATGCGGGAGCGAGGGTCGTTCTTGTCGACATGGGGGTCGATTACGATTTCGAGCCGATGGAAGGCTTGCAGATACGCAAAGTGGCGTACGGAACATCGAGCATGCTCAGGGGGCCCGCGATGACGAGGGAGCAAGCCGTACAGGCCGTCGAAAACGGAATCGCCGCCGTCTACGAGGAAGCGGCCAAAGGGATGGACATCCTCGGAACGGGGGAGATGGGCATCGGCAACACCACGCCCTCGACCGCGATCGCCTGCGCCGTGACGGGCGTCGCCGTCCCCCTCGCCACGGGCAGGGGAGCGGGGCTTACCGACGATGGGTTGAAACGCAAGATCGAGGTCATCGAAAAGTCGCTCGCCCTGCACCGTCCCGACCCGAAGGACGGCATCGACGTGCTCTCCAAGGTCGGAGGTTTCGAGATCGGCGGTATCGCCGGGGCGATCCTCGGCGCGGCGTCGCTGGGGATCCCGGTGGTCGTGGACGGCTTCATCTCCACGGCGGGCGCGGTGATCGCGGCGTTGCTCTGCCCGAGGGCGAAGGAGTACATGATCTACTCGCACAACTCGGTGGAGATAGGGCACGAGCACATGTTCAGCTTCCTCGAAGCGAGGCCGCTGCTCGATCTCGGGCTCCGGCTGGGCGAGGGAACCGGGGCGGCGCTCGCCATCTCGATCGTCGAAGGCGCCGCGAAGGTGCTCGACGAGATGGCCACGTTCGAGAGCGCGGGCGTCTCGGGACCGATCGACTCCGAAGGAGTTGCCGACGAGGGCTGATATGGGAATCCTTGAGGGCTTTTTCCGCGCGCTGAGCTTCCTGACGATACTCCCGTGCCCGAAGCGCGAGAGCACGGTCGAGGAGTACGGGCGGGCGGGCGGATGGTTCCCGGTGATCGGGGCGGTGCTCGGGGCGATTCTCTACGCCTCTGCGCTGCTGTTTCACCGTCTCTTTTCGCCTTTGCCCGCGTCGGCTCTCGTCGTGGCCCTCTGGGCGTTCGTAACGAGGGGGTTCCACCTCGACGGACTGGCGGACACGTTCGACGGCATCGGAGGCGGTTTCGACAGGGAGTCCCGCCTCGCCGTCATGAAGGACAGCCGCCTGGGGACCTTCGGAGGAACGGCGCTCGCCGCCGTGCTGCTGCTGAAAACGGTGATTCTCGCCGAGTTCGGCGGACGTCTGGAAGTGCTCGTCCTCGCCCCGGTGCTGGGGCGGTGGGGGATCCTGATCGCCATGCGCTTCTTCCCCTCCGCCCGTCCCGGAGGCATGGGCGACACCTTCCGCAAACACTGCGGCTGGCCGCAGCTTATCCTGGGCTCGCTCGCCGCGCTCTGGGCCGCGCTGCTGACGAGCGGCCTCCACGGCCTGCCGCTGCTCGCAATCGTCCCCGCCCTGACCGTCCTCTTCTCCCTCTGGCTCAAGCGTCTCCTCGGAGGGCTCACGGGCGACTCGTACGGCGCCGTCTGCGAGATTATGGAATTAGCGACGCTGCTTTACTTCGCGGCCTTATAACGTGTACGTGTAAAGGAGGCAAAAATATGTTCAGAGAGTGTATCTCTTCCGATCCCCCTCGCGACCCTCGTTTCCCGCCGTCGGCCGCCGCGCCGACCATCAGGTCCGGAGGAGAGGACATCTTCGGGCTTCTCTACACCGCGCAGGGGAAAAGGCCGCGCCCGACCATGCTCTTTCTGCACGGTTTCCCGGGGAACGAGAAGAATCTCGACCTTGTGCAGATTTTTCGACGAGCGGGCTTCAACACGATGTTCTTCTCCTATCGCGGTGCATGGGGAAGTCATGGGAGCTTTTCGTTCTCGAACGTCCTTGAGGACAGCCTCGCCGCAGTCGATTTTCTCCGGAGCGACGAGGCGCGAACTCAGTATGCCGTCGACGGAGAGCGCATCGTTCTCGTCGGCCACAGCATGGGCGGGTTCGCCGCGATCAAAACCGCGGCGGCGCGGTCGTTT